>NZ_RAWP01000077.1:0-49876 GCF_003668935.1 Corallococcus sp. AB032C
GGGTGGCTGGGGGGATGGAAACCCGGTGGGAAGGCGGCATTTCCGGGGCGGTCCGGCGGTTACATTGGGTCCTCCGGTACGCCGCCGGGCTTCGATTTACCGCGCGTCTTGGGTCGCCGCGCCATTTCCGTTACAAGCCGCCGCCATGTTCAACGTCATCAACGTCTCCAAGGCCTATGGGCCCAAGAAGCTGTTCGAGGAGGTCAACGTCGCCTTCTCGCCGGGCCGCCGCTACGGCCTGACCGGTCCGAACGGGGCCGGCAAGTCCACGTTCATGAAGATCCTCGCGGGAGACGAGGAGCAGGACATGGGCGACATCATCCGCCCGCGGAAGCTGGGCATCCTGCGCCAGGACCACTTCCGCTACGAGAGCGACCGCGTCATCGACGTGGTGCTGATGGGCAACCGCCACCTGTGGGCGGCGATGGACGAGAAGAACAAGCTGCTGGCCAAGTCCGACATCACCGAGGAGGACGGCAACCGGCTGGGTGAGCTGGAAGGCGTCATCGCGGAAGAGGACGGCTACTCGGCGGAGAGCGACGCGGCCACGCTGCTGGCAGGCCTTGGCATCGAGGAGTCCTTCCACGAAGAGCCCATGCGCCAGCTGACGGGCGGCCTGAAGCTGCGAGTGCTGCTCGCGCAGGCGCTGTTCGGCAAGCCGGAGGGGCTGCTGCTCGACGAGCCCACGAACAACCTGGATATCGACTCCATCCGCTGGCTGGAGAACTTCCTCCATGTGTACGAGGGCGTGCTGATCACCATCAGCCACGACCGGCACTTCCTGAACTCCATCTGCACGCACATCGCGGACATCGATTACGAGACCATCATCCAGTACACGGGTGGTTA
The DNA here is from genome assembly GCF_003668935.1 of Corallococcus sp. AB032C. NCBI lineage: Bacteria > Pseudomonadati > Myxococcota > Myxococcia > Myxococcales > Myxococcaceae > Corallococcus > Corallococcus sp. AB032C. The sequence continues at coordinate 850 of NZ_RAWP01000077.1, forward strand.
CGACGACATGGTCCGGCAGAAGTCGCAGCTGCGCACCCGGGTCGAGTCCGAGACGGAAGAGAAGAAGAAGAAGATCGCCCAGCTGCAGGACTTCGTGGCGCGCTTCCACGCCGGTACGCGAGCGTCGCAGGTGCAGAGCCGCATCAAGCAGATCGACAAGCTGAAGACGGAGGACCTGAAGCGCTCGAACATCGCGCGGCCGTTCATCCGGTTCGACCAGAAGGTGATCAGCGGTCGTCAGACGCTGATGTTCGAGGGCCTGAAGAAGTCCTTCGACGGGGTGCCGGTCATCAAGCCGTTCACGGGCCTGGTCTGCAAGGGCGAGCGCATCTGCGTGATTGGCCGCAACGCCGTGGGCAAGTCCACGCTGGTGAAGATGCTGGCCAACCAGCTGGAGCCGGACGCGGGGACCATCACCTGGGGCCACCAGGCGACGGTGGGCTACCTGCCGCAGGACCACCACGGCGTCATCCACAAGGGCACGACGTGCTTCGGCTACCTGCGGGAGATCAGCGAGAAGCTGACGAACGAGGAGATTTCAGGCGTGTTGGGCCGGATGCTCTTCTCGGGTGAGGAGCGGATGAAGGCGACGGACACGCTCTCCGGTGGTGAGACGGTGCGCGTGCTGTTGTCCAAGCTGATGATCACGCAGGACAACGTGCTGATCCTCGACGAGCCGACGAACCACCTGGACCTGGAGTCCATCGCGGCGCTGGCGGAAGGCCTGTCCAAGTTCGACGGCACGGTCATCTGCGTGACGCACGACCAGGAGCTCATCTCCGAGGTCGCGACCCGCATCTGGAGCCTGGAGGCGGGCAAGGAAGTGCTCGACTTCAACGGCCCGTATTCGGAGTTCAGGGAGAAGCACGCGGACGCGGCGCTCAAGCGCCGGTAGTCCTTCGCTCCTTCAGGCAGTGCCGACGCCGCCCGTTTCCGGTCTTCCGGAAGCGAGGCGGCGTTTTCGTGCGGGTGTCAATCACCCTCACGAGGGATGCACTTGTCGCGGGGAATAGGCCAGAACCTGCGGTGCCAGGTCGCCCTTTTGCGTGACGACCCGGGGAGGGGCACGCATCCATGAATCCGCACGACCCGGTCCTGCTGAAGGAGCTTGAACGGCAACGCACGCGACTCCTGGACCTGAGTGCATCCAACCGGCTGCTGCACTTCAGGCACACGGCGCGGACGTCGCTGCGGCTGGTGGACGAACTGCCCGGCGTCATCTTCGAGCGTTTGAGTAATCACCGCGCGCTCACGTTCCTGCCGGTCCCCGAGCCGATCCGGGAGCCCCCCGCGAAGGAAGCCGGACCCGGGGTGCTGACAATGACGGCCGTCGAGCCGCTTGGCGTCTCCCGGCAGCGGTTGGCGATCCAGGAAGCTGAACGCCTGGGCATCGACATCCGGTTCGATCTGCCGCCAGCATTCCCGGAAGAGGCGTCCACCCCCAGGAAGCATCAGGACCGCCACCTCCAGACCCTCTTCTTTCCAGAGGAGCTGGAGGCCCACCTGCACCGCCTCCACGGCCTCGCGCAGACGGCCATCCAGGAGACGGGGGCGAACCTGCTCCACCTCGTCTTCGGGTTCCTGCGTTGGTTCGAGGCGGGTGACACCCAGCGGGAGAAACCCCGCAGCGCGCCCCTGGTGCTCATGCCGGTGAGCCTCAAGCGCGGCCCTCCCGACCCGAGGACCCAGCTCCACGCCTACGACGTGGACTACAACGAGGGCGAGGCCATCGAGCTGAACCTCACGCTTCACGAGAAGTTGAAGCAGGAGTTCGGTATCGCCCTGCCCGCGTTCGATGCCGACGAGGGATTGGAAGCGTACTTCGCGAAGGTGAACGCGCTGCTCGCGAGCCTTCGCCCGGGATGGGCCCTGGAGCGGCAGGTGACGCTGACGCTGCTGTCGTTTGGACGGTTGCTCATGTGGCGGGACCTGGAGCCAGGCCGATGGCCGGAGGCGAGCCCGCTGCTGACCAGCCCCCAGGTCCGGACACTGCTGGGTGCACGCGACGCACCCGAGGCCACCGAAAGAGGAACACCGTCCTTCGCGCATCGCCGGCACGAGATCTACGACCTGGACTCACCCGCGCTCGCCGCGGAGTTGCCCCCGCTCATCACGGACGCGGACAGCAGCCAGCACAGCGTGTTGGTGGACGTGTTGCGCGGGGAGAGCCTGGTGGTGCAGGGCCCGCCTGGCACGGGCAAATCCCAGACCATCACCAACCTCATCGGCGCGGCGCTGGCTGCGGGCAAGACCGTGCTCTTCGTCACCCAGAAGCTCGCGGCGCTCGAGGTCGTCTCCCGGCGCCTCCAGCATGCGGGGCTGGGGGACTTCTGCCTGGAGCTGCACAGCCACAAGACCCAGAAGCAGCAGTTCATGGACGACCTGCGTCGGCGGATGAAGCAGCGTCACGCCGCTGCTTCCACAGGCCCACTTGTATCCCAGGTCACGAGTGCCATTGGCGTCCTGCGCGCCCATACCGAACGGCTGCACCAACCGGCCGGGGCACTCGGCCTGACGCCTCACGACATCTTCTGGAGGGTCAGCCGGGCCGAGACGGAGTTGGGGGACGCGCTCGCGGAGCTGGAGGGCATCCGGATCGAGTCGACGGAGCGCTTGTCATCAGAAGCCCTGGAGGACCTGCGTGAATCGGTGCGCAAGCTCGCGGCGCAGCTGGAAGACGTCCGCCGCATTGCTCCCCTTCCCTTCGACCACCCGTGGTTTGGCGTCACCAGCCCGCAGCTGTCCGAACGGGATTGTCAGACGCTCCTCGAGCACGTCGCCCGTTGGGAAGAAGCCGCACTGCACCTGAAGAAGGGCCTGGAAGCCTTTACGCCGCTCACGGGCGTGAGCCTTCGCGACAGCGCGCTCGCCGCGGATGCGCTGGTGTCCGCGGTGCGGCTGCTGCCAGAGCCGCCAGCCGCGACGCCGCCGGGGCTGCTTGCTGCCTTGCTCGACGCCACCCATCGTGAAGGGCTGCGCGCGCTCCTGGACGCCGTTGATTCGGTCCAGAACCAGTGGGCCGCGCTGGGGGACAGCTGGCGTTCGCGGGAGGAGCTGTCCTCGACGGCCCTGTGCGGCGCGGAGGCGGTGCTGGACACCTGTCTGCGCCTCTTCACGCCCGAGACCACGCTGTTGAGCGTGGTACGGGCTCACGAAGCCGTGGAAAAAGCCGCGCTGGCCGTGGCGGCGGGCCGTGGCTTCGCGGAAGCAATTGCCCCCGCCCTGGGACTTGAAGGCGCCCTGACGCCGACGGAGATCCAGACGCTCGCCCGGGTCGTGGAGGTGGTGGCGGATCTCGACGACGGAGCCCTGGAGTGGCGCGAAGCCCGATGGGTCACCCGGGAAGCGGAAGAGGTGATCAGGGCCGCGGCGACGACCTGCGCGGAGCTGAAAGAGCAGGCGCGTGCACTCTCGGTCCGCTTCATGCCCGAGCTTGTTCCTTCCCTGGAGGTGTTGAAGGCCCACGCCGTCGCGGTCGCGACCGCGCCCTTCATCCCGTGGCTCTCTGGCGCCTGGCGGTCCGCACGGCGCGACTTCCAGGCCATGGCGCATGGCGTCCGGCCAACGCGGCCCATCTTGATCCAGGCGTATAACGACCTGCTGGCCCACCACGCGGCCCGTGAGCGGTTCCAGGAGGACGCATCGCTCAAGGCGCTGCTGGGGACTCGCTTCCAGGGAACCAACACCCGCTTCGACCGACTCATCGCGTGGGTGGATGCCTATCGGAAGGCGGAGCCCCTGCTACACGCGATGAGGCCCGCGCTGGCCCAAGCGGTCCTGGAGCTGCCCGCGAGTCCGTGGCGCGACGTACTGCTCAAGGCGCGTGCTCGTGGTGAAGCCTGGTCCCAAGCCCGTGAGGTCTGCACCATCCTGCAGGAAGCCGCGAACCGCCTGAACTTGCGGAACGCGCCCTGGGGCACCGAGCCCGCGGCGAAGGCCCAGGACAGCGTGGACGCGCTTCTGCGTCACCTGGGCGAAGTGCTTGCGTGGGCACGCAAGGGGGATGTGCCACCGTCACTGCCGCTGTCCCGGCTCCAGTCGCAGGTGCATGCCGTGCGGCAAGCCTGTGAAGCCGCGGACCGGCTGGCGGATCATGCAGCCGCCGCGGCATTGCTGGGCCCGGTGTATCAGGGCCGGAAGACGCCGACCGCCGGGCCGAGGACGACCTTGCGCTACGCCGATGACGTGCTCGCGGCACCTCTGCCGGAGGGGATCGCGGCCTGGCTTCTCCTGGAGGCCACGGCCCGGCGTCAGGCGGAGCTGGCCGCCTCCGCTCGCGACGTGGAAGCGCGGCTCCAAGCGTACCAGGAGGCGGCGGCCCGGGTCTGGAGCCTGGGTCAGATGGCGCCGGGAACCTGGGAGGATGCCGCCTCTGAAACGCCGCTGACGGCCACCGTGAAGCGGCTGCAACGGGCACAGGGACGTGCCTCCACCCTCCCCGGCTGGGCCGCGTATCAACGTCAGCGTCACGCGGTCGCGCGACTGCGCGGCACCGCCGCGTTCCTGGAGCGCATCGATACCCGGCCTTCCCTTGCCACGTCGAAGGTGCTCGCGGCCTTCGACGCGGTCTTCTTCCGCTCCCTGGCGGAAGCCCTGCTGCGGGACCAACCCGAGCTCGACCGGTTCTCCGGGGCCGTGCACGCGGCGCAGCGAGAGGACTTCGCGAGGCTGGACGAGCAGTCCATCAAGCAGCAGGGCCCGAACCTGGCCCACCAGCTCAGCCGTCGTCCGGTGCCACAGGGAGTCCACTCGCAAAAGGTGGCGGGCCTGACGGAGGTCCAGCTCATCGAGCACGAGCTTGGTAAGAAGCAGCGCCATGTCTCCATCCGCGAACTGGTGCAGCGCGCGGGCAAGGCGCTCCAGGCACTGATGCCTTGCTTCATGATGGGGCCGCAATCGGTCTCGCAGTATCTGCCTCCCGGACTCCTGCGATTCGACCTGGTGGTGATGGACGAAGCCAGCCAGCTTCGCCCCGAGGACGCGCTGGGAGCCATTGCCCGGGGTAGTCAGCTGGTCGTGGTGGGAGATCCGGAACAGCTTCCCCCTACGAGCTTCTTCGCGCAGTTGGAGCAGGACGACGACGGCGCGAGCGATGACGCCGGTCAGGAGGAGGCGCGCGGCCCCTCCCTGTTGGATGAGTCGGAGAGCATCCTCGTCGCCGCGGCCCAGCGCTTCCCCATGCGGATGCTTCGCTGGCACTACCGCTCCCGGCATCCCGCGCTCATCTCGTTCAGCAACCGGGAGTTCTACAACGGGGACCTCATCGTCTTTCCCGCGCCGGGACAGCACCTGGAGGGACTGGGCGTCCGTTTCCATCGGGTGGAGAAGGGCCTGTACGAAGCCAACCGCAACGAGCCCGAGGCTCGCGAGGTCCTGGCAGTGGTCAAGCAGCATGCAAGGACACGCGCCGATCAAAGCCTGCTGGTCGTCACGCTGAACTCAAAGCAGCGTGACCTCATCGACGACCTGGTGACAGCGGAGGAGAAGACAGACGACGCGCTCAGGGCCTTCCTGGCGAAGTGGGCGAAGACGCCCTCCCCGTTCGACGTGAAGAACCTGGAGAACGTCCAGGGTGACGAACGCGACGCCATCTTCGTGTCCGTGACCTTCGGTCCAGACAGGGAGAGCCGCTTCCGGAAGAACTTCGGTCCCATCAACCAGGCGGACGGCTACCGGCGCCTGAACGTCCTCTTCACGCGAGCGCGGTGCGCGCTGACGGTGTTCGCGTCGTTCGACCCGTCGGACCTCAAGGTGCAGGAGAGCAGTCCACGGGGGATGCGGGTCCTCCAGCGTTACCTGCTGGAAGCCCAGGGCTCGGTCGTGGCGCATGGGGTTGGGAGCGGCCGTCCACCCGATTCGGACTTCGAGGTCGCGGTGGCGAAGGCGCTCGCGGCGCGGAACTACGAGGTCGTCCCGCAGGTGGGCGTCGCGGGGTACTTCATCGACCTGGCCATCCGGCATCCCCATCACCCTGGCCGTTACATCCTGGGGGTGGAGTGTGATGGCGAGCGCTATCACTCGTCGCGCTCCGCGCGGGACCGCGACCGCCTTCGGGATCAGGTGCTGAAGGGGCTGGGGTGGAAGCTCCACCGCATCTGGTCCACGGACTGGTTCCGCTCGCCGTCGGAAGAGGTCGCCCGGATCGTCGCGCACGTGGAAGCGCTGCTGCGGGACGAGGCGGCAGCGGAGCTACCAGCAGTGGTGCGCGAGGAGCCCGCGGCGGAGAATCAGTTGCGCGCCGTCAGCGCCTGAACAGGAGACAACCATGACCACGATCATTGCCATTGGCCTGGGTGTGCTGGGCCTGCTGCTCCTGGGGCTGTGGCTCCAGGCGCGAAGCCGGCTCAAGGCGGTGCAGGAGCGCTTCAAGCCCATCCTGGACCTGGAGGCCGAACGGCGCCGGGTCGCCGAGGAGCTGACGAAGGCCCGCACGGACGCGGACGCCGCGATGGCCGCGGACCAGAAGCGGGTCCGCGATGAGCTGGCGAAAGCCAGGAGCGAGGCGGACAGCGCGCTGGCGGCGGAGCAGAAGCGGGTGGAAACCCAGCTCGCCCGGGCCAAGGCGGACGTGGAGCAAGCCATCGCGGCCGAACAGGGCCGGGCGAAGGCGGAGTTGGGCAGGATTCGCGAGGAGACGGCCAAGACGACCCAGAGCGCGACGCGCGCCATGGAGGAAGCGGAGGCGCGGCGAAAGCAGGCGAACACCGAGCGAAGCAGCCTGGAGTCAGGCATCGCCCGATTGAAGGCCGAATTGAAGGCACTGGAGGAAGAGGAGGTCCTGCTCTCCTTTGGCTTCTACAAGCCGGTGTACGCCCTCTCTTCCGTAAAGGAATACGAGGAGCGCCTGGAGCGGATCCGCGAATCCCAGAAGCAGCTATTGAAGAGCAAGGAAGCCGCCACGTGCTCCATCCAATGGGAGGTCAATGGCAGCAAGGCGGAGGGCAAGAAGCAGACTGACCGGACCCTGAAGCTGATGCTGCGCGCCTTCAATGGCGAGGCGGACGCGTGCGTCGCGAAAGTGTCGTACAAGAACGTGAAGGCCATGGAGACGCGCATCGAGAAGGCGGCTGCCGCCATCAATGGCCTCGCGGAGATCCAGCAGTGCGTCATCGCCAGGCGCTACGTCAAGCTCAAGGTCGAGGAGCTGATGCTCGCGTATGAGTACTCGGAGAAGGTGCAACAGGAGCGGGATGAACAGCGCCGCATCCGGGAGCAGATGCGAGAGGAGGAGGCCGCCCAGCGTGAACTGGAGAAGGCGAAGCTGGAAGCAGAGCGCGAGTCGAAGCGCGACGCCGACGCCCTGGCGAAGGCGAAGGCGGACTACGAGCAGGCCAAGGGCTCCGAGCAGCAGAAATTGCTGGAACGCATCGCGGAGCTGGAGCGCCGGGTGGCCGAAGACCTGGAGAAGCAGCGGGCCATCTCCCAGGCACAGCTCACGCGGACAGGGCACGTCTACGTCATCTCCAACATCGGCTCCTTCGGGGACGGCGTGTACAAACTGGGAATGACGAGAAGGCTCGTGCCGCAGGACCGCATCGACGAACTGGGGGATGCATCCGTGCCCTTCGAGTTCGACGTCCACGCCATCATCCGGACCTCGGATGCCCCGGCCCTGGAAAATGCACTGCACAAGGCCTTCGCGAACCGACGCGTCAACCGTATCAACGAGCGCAAGGAGTTCTTCCGCGTGGGCCTCGAGGAAATCGCGGAAGCCGTGCGCAAGCATCACGGAGAGTTCGAGCTGACCCAGCTCGCGGAGGCGGCGGAGTACCGCAAGACGTTGGCGCTCCAAGAGGAGGAGCAAGGTCGACCAGGTGAGCGAGCCGCATGAATTCTGACCGGCTTGCACTTCTGGTAGCGTTCAGCTCCCGATGAGTCCCGACCAGTTTCTGCATCCTGCGGATGCGCTCCCGAACGCCGTCATTACCGCCTCTCAAACTCGGAAGATCGCGTTTTTGGTGGGCTCCCCTTTGTCGATGCAGGAAAGAGCTGACGCCCCCCAGGTCCCTGGGGTGAATGCGATGCTGGAGCTAATCCGCGAGCACGTTCCAGCCCAATTTCAAGCGAGATTCGATTCAGAGCGAGCTCACATCAAGAGCAATGCATATCAATGGGCCATGCATTTCGTGCAAGGCGTTGGAGACAAAAAAATCGCCGAGAGGGTTGTGAGAGAGGCTGTCCTCCGCGCACGGCTGGATCGTCAACGGGATGGCACGGCAACTGACGACCAGCTTGATCAGGATTATAAAGGATGGGCGCTGCCGCCTGCGACGGAACACCTTGGCAAACTGCTGGTGAGCAAGGCCGATAAGTTTGGTCCTGTCTTGACCACAAACTTCGATCCGCTCATTTCCGCCTCAATCAAGATGGCTGGCGGAGATCCCCATCGCACCATCGTGGTCGACGACAGCCCCTTCGGACACACAACTCTGTCCTCCAGTTCAACACACATCATTCATCTCCACGGTTACTGGCATCAATCCCGAACGTTACACACCAGCGTGCAGATTGCTCGCGAGCGCAAAAGCGTTGTCGCGGAACTCATACAGATTCTTCAAGACCACACCCTGGTTGTCGTCGGGTATGGCGGATGGGCCGACGTCTTCACGCAGACGCTCGCAACCATTGACGGCGACCGTCACAAGGACGTCGATATCCTCTGGGCGTTTTACAATAAGGAAGATGACGCCGTAGTTGAGGCCCGCTATCGGAACCTCTTCGACAAGGTTCCCAACCTGCGGGGCAACAAGGGACTTCGCTGCTATAGCGGAATCAACTGCCACGAGTTCTTTCCTGAGCTGCGAAGGCAGTTTGGCGAGTCAATTGCCCCGCAACCGGCCTCTCCAGGCACAGTCCGACAGCCACCGCCGCCATCCATCCCAATCGCCTCGACCAGCAGAGCCCCTGGGCCGGCGACCTCGCCCCCCTCAGGTGCGGCGAAGCCACCCGAGCCTGTGCCCTCCGCGTCGGACCGTACCACCTCCCCTTCCGTTCCGAAGACGGACAGCACGGGCAGCCCTCCGAAATCAGGCTCCAGGAGAATCCTGCCCTTTGCAGCTGCCGCGCTGTTTGCTGGCGGCATGGCAGCGGTCTGGCCATCCCCGAGCAAAGGCGTCAGCAATGACGTCTTTGTCGTTCAGACTCCGCGCAATCTGAGACCTGTCCAGCCGCCGCCCCCGACGACAACTGCTCCGGTCGCGGTACCCGCGAGCACGCTCAGAGGCGTGCGCCAGCAACACCAGGTCGTGGCCGCTTCGGACGCCGAACGCGGGGCTCGCGTTTCGCAACTTCCCCGGGGGCGCTACGCATTTGTGCCGATGAGCGCTGTGCCCACCTACAGCGCGAACACTCCCATCTACGGCCCCATCCAAGAGGGAATCGAGCTTCATCGCGCCCTCTCGGATGGATCCCTGTACCTCGTGGGCTACGCGGATGCCCCAACCATCACGGCCCTGGGATATCCAAACCCTGCGCCCATCGTCATCACCCCCACGCCCAGCAACAGAAGGGCGCAGGTGGCGAGCATTCCTGTGACTCGGATGGCCACCGCTGAAGTTCGCATGGACAAAAGCGCCCGCGTGTTGGTTCTCCATCTCAACTAACAATCAATGACACTCAATAATCGAATCCTCTTTCTTGGCCTGACGTCGGTTCTCTTGCTTGCGGGCTGTGGGCCCGAGGACTTCAGCCCAGGACCCATCACGGAAGACCCGCCACTCGAAGAAATTTGTACTTTGGCGAACTGCGGAGGCTGCTGCGATCCGACCACGAACAAGTGCGTCGAAGTTCGTACCAACGACGCATGCGGAGTCACCGGCACCAAATGCACGAAGTGCGCGACCGGGACCATCTGCCATCCATCACAGCAGCAGTGCTACACGCCCACCATTCGCACGAAGATCCAGCCCCTGCGCGCCACGATCGCACCGCAGGATCCTGCTGACAACAGTGACTGGGATGTTGATGGCTCGCCGCCGGATGTCGTGATCAACCTGTCCTGCCCCAACGCGCAGCCCGCCGTTTCCCCCTCGGAGGAAGTTGAAAGCTTCACTCCCACCTGGGTGAAGGGGTCATGCGACGTCCTGAGTACCGATCTGCTTTCGGCCCCCATCCAGTTCAGCGTCATCGACGTTGACGCCTTCTTTGACGACCCGATTGCGTCGGCGCAGTACCAGATAACCCGAGCCGACATTGACCGTGGCGTCCTGGAGTTCACGGGTTCCGGTGCGCTGCCCTCCGTGGCCTTCCAGATCACCACCTACTACGCCGAATAGGTCGGAGCCAAGAGCGCAGGTTCCAAGGCTCCAGGCAGTGCCCACGCCGCCCGCTTCCTATTCTCCGGAAGCGAGGTGGCGTTTTCGCAGAACTGTCCATCCCCCCTTCGAGGGATTGGGGTTTTCAGCCCTCAGTGGCATTACAATATCCCCCATGGCCAGAAGAACTCAGATTGAGAAACCCATGCTCCATTTGGTTGTCCACCACGAAGACGACCCGAATCGCACTTGGATGAACGAGTGGATTGACGCGAACAGGGTCAAGTTCATCTCAACGACGACTGAGATTGGGCACCTCTGTGAAGCGGCCTTACGCAACGGAGAACAGGTTCGATTCCACAGGTGTGGCTACGGCGCCTCAAGACCGCTTGTTTGTGCCGAAGCGCGTGTCACGTCGGTTCAACGCATGGACAGGACGACGTGCTTGGTGTACTTCGACGGACACACCATTCTGAATGAAGAGCCGCAGGTGAGTCCTCAGCGAGGAACCAACTGCTATCATAAGTAGAGCATCCCAAGAGCATGGACGAATGAACTGGGCCATGTGGCTTCCCAGCGTATGATTCATTCCTGCTCCTCGTTCGTCAGACTCTTCCTGCTCTTGCTGGTGCTGCGCCCCCCTTCACGTCGGCGCTGTCCCCATGTCCGCGGAGCAGTTGGTCGGAATCTGAGGTAGTGAGCACATCCTCGGACCTCAAATCCGGGGGAAACTGACGCTGGTGCGGGAAGGGAACTCCTGGCACACAAGCATCGTGGGATTCGACGTTCCGGCCCGGGTCGACGCAAGGTATTCGTCTTCTTTCCCGGTGACGGGGGCAAGCTTCGAGCCACGCTTGCAGAGAATAGCCAGAGCATCATCAGGCACTGGATCCAGCCGCGCGTGCTCATCAGCGACATGAAGTAGGTATGATGCAGGGCCATGTATCCGAGACGCCGTCTTCTGGCCCGTGGACAGTGGCTGTTCGATCTCAGGCCGCATCGGCTCATCGTCTTCCACGGAGCCGAAGGCGTGCGCCGGGAGGCCAGTGGAGACGTGCCGAATCCTCCGTCCGCGCCCGTGGTGCTCGCCGCGCTCGACGAGGCGACGGGCGTCTGGGTGGGGTGCGGGGATCGGCGTGTCTTCTCCGTGGGGGACGGCGCGAGCGCTCCCGTCCAGGCCTTTCCGCGGGAGTGCTTCGATCTCACCACCGATAGGGACCGGCTCATCGGAACGGTGGTGGACGGCTCCCTCAAGCTGACCACCCTCTTCACGACCGATGGATCCGGGCAGCGATGGGAACCCATGACCTTGCCCAAGCCAGTGTCCGCCAGGCACGGGTACGGATATAGCGAGGGGCACCCCCACCGTCAGTCCCCCGATGGGGCGTTCCTCGACACGAGCCCCTTTGGCATCACCGTCGTGGAGAAAGGCCGGGGCCGCGTCTGCGTACTCCGCCCGGGGGCGGCTCAGCCAGAGGGTGCGCTCCAGTTGGAGCCGGGCCATGAGCAGGACATCTGGCGTGTCCTGGCCACTCCCCACGGCGTGCTTCTCCTGCTCGTCATCAACTACCGGCAGACGGTGCTCCTCCACTTCGCGCTCGACGGCACCCTGCTCGGCTCCATCCCGGCTCAGGATGATGAGGACGATGAGGATGATGAACTGACCTGGGGCGGTGCCGGGGTGTGCGTCCTCGACGCGGACCGGGCGCTCCTCTTCGTCCAGGACAAGATCCTCCTGGTGTCCCTGCCCGGGCTCCAGGTGCTCGAGACGCTCGTGGGGGAGTGGCCCCACTTCGTGTCCGTGACACCCGCGGGGCCTGACCGGTGGTGGGTGGGCCCCGAGGACAGTGACGCGCTCTTCCTGCTCACCGCCGAGCCCGGACACCCCTTGCGCCTCAACGCCTCGAACCGTCCGGTGAGCCCGGGCTCGCCGCTCATGCACGTGGGCTACAAAACGCCCGCGATCCACTGGACCGAGCACACCTCTGCGCCGCTGACCGTGTCCGCGCCCGTGACCGAGACATGGCGGGCGGTGGTTCGCAATGACGGGACCGCGTGCGAGGCGGTGCGGGTCCGGGTGTCCGGGGTGCTCGTCGGCGCTCGCGTGGTGGACGTGAGCGTGCGGTATCGCGGCCAGCCGCTCCCGATGGTGGAGGAGCACCGCGTGAACGTTGTGGGCGTTACCGCCGGTCTGGAGGGAGGGGTCACCGCGGAGCTGGAGGTGAGCTTCAAGCCCCGGGGCGAGGGCTCAGGACCGCTGACCATCACCGTCGAGCCATGCTCCTGGCAGTCGCAGGGCAAAGAGTGGCAGTGGCAGACCCAAGAGGAGTCTCGCGTCCTCGCGGTGACGGGCCATCCAGCATCTGCCCAGCTCCTGCTCACGGTGGAGTAGCGCGAACCTTCCCGGGTTCTGGCGCGGCGCCCATCTTCCAGAGCAGGGCGCCGCCTCCGAGCAGGACCGCCAGGCCGACTGCCGCCAAGAGGATCCAGCCTCGTCCCACGCGGGGCCGGGCCTGGCTCTCCGGACCGTCCGGAGCCGGGGCGATGACGGTCGGGTCGTCGCTCGGAGAGACCTGCTGGACGAGCTGGGCCAACTGCCGCGGGGTCACGGGCTCACCCACCGAGCGGATGAAATCCTCCAGGTCCTTCCGGAACGCGTGGCAGTCCGGATAGCGCTCATCGAGATCCTTCGCGAGCGCCCGAGCGAGGATGGCTCGAAGGGCATCGGGCAGGTCCGGCCGGTGCTGCTCGGCGGGCACGATGGGCTCGGATACGACGGCCCGAAACAAGTCCCAGTCGGACGTGGATTCAAAGGGCCTGCGCGTGGTGAGCAGTTCGTAGAGCACCAGACCCAGCGCGTAGACGTCCACCCGCCGGTCCACCGACACGCCCATGATCTCTTCGGGCGCCATGTACCGGTACTTGCTCATGTCGGGGATGTGGTGCTGGGGGGCCCACCGGACCCGGAAGTGGTCGATGCCGAAGTCCACCACCTTGGCCATCCCCTGGCGCGACAGGAGGATGTTGTACGGCCGGACGCAGCGGTGGATGAGCCGCAGCGGCTGGTTCGTCTCAGGGTCGGTGAGGTCGTGGGCATAGGCGAGCCCCTCGCAGGCTTGCGAGATGATGCGCGCGCACAGGGTCGCCGGCAGGGTCATCCGCTCGGCCGCCACGTGCTTGATCACCCTGCGCAGACCAGGCCCATCGATGTGCTCCCTGGCGAGGAAGTACGTGCCGTCCGCCTCACCGACGTCGAAGACCTTCGCGAGGTGCGGGTGCGTGAGCTGGGCGGCGTCCCTCGCCGTGTCGAGGAACATCTCCGGGAAATCCACCTGCTCGGCCATGTCCGAGCGGAGGCACTGGAGCACCAGCGTCTTATCGACGCCCTGCGGGCCCGCGGTCTTGGCCAGATGATCCTCGATGATGCCTTCGGTGAGCAGGCGGATGCGCTGGTATTTGCCGACATGGGATGTCACGAGACGTATGAATAGCAGACCATGACCCGCTACCGCTTCCTTGGGCTTCTGCTGGCGCTGCTCCCTGTCCATGTCGGCGCTGTTTCCATTCCAGCCGAGCAATTGGTGGGCAGCTGGGGCAGTGAGCGCGTCCTGGGTCCTCAAGTCCGAGGCGAACTGACGCTGGTTCGGGAAGGGAACACCTGGCGCGCGCGCATCGCCGGATTCGATGTTCCTGCCCGGGTTCAGAGTCTGAAGGTGTCCGTCGTCTTCCCAGGAGGCGAACTCCGAGCGACGTTGGCTGAGAACGGGCAGAGCATCACCGGTCACTGGATCCAGCCGCGCGTGCTCATGAGCGGAATGAAGTTCGCCAGTCCGGTGGAACTGCGAACACTTCAGCCGGGTGTCTGGCGCGGCACCGTGACGCCGCTGGAGGACCGGTTCTCGCTGTACCTCGTCGTCAAGAAGCAGCCTGATGGCTCCGTGACAGCGTTCATCCGCAATCCGGAGCGGAACTTCGGCAACCGGATGCTGTTCCGCGTGGAGCTCCAGGACCGCACGGTCCGGCTCACGGCCACCACGGGCACCACCCAGATCGAAGGCACGTTCGACGCGCAGTCCGGTCGGCTGTCCCTCCCCTACCCTCCCTTCGACACGACGTTTGACTTCACCCGCCGGGACCGGTCACAGGCCGTGGGCCTCTACTCCCGCACGCCCGCTCCCGGCCCCTACGCCTACCAGCAGCCCATCGCGGAGGACGACGGCTGGACCACGGCCTCCCCCGCCGACGTCGGCATGGACGTCCAACCGCTCCAGAACCTCGTGCAGCGCATCCTCGACCAGGAGCCGAGCCCGGAGTCAGTGCCCGCCATCCAGGGCCTGCTCATCGCGCGCCACGGAAAGCTCATCGTCGAAGAGTATTTCCAGGGCTTCGACAAGGAGCGTCCTCACGACCTGCGCTCCTCCTCCAAGTCCTACGCGCCCCTGCTGATTGGCATTGCCCTGGACCAGGGTGCGGCCTTCTCCGTGGACACGCCCGTCGCGTCCCTCTTCCCCGAGTACAAGGGCAAGCTCTCCAACCTGGACGCGCGCAAGCGCAAGCTCACCGTCGCGCACTTGATGACCATGGCGACGGGCCTGGCCTGTGACGACGACAATCCGGACTCACCCGGCAACGAGGACCGGCTCGAGGACTCCGTGCCGGATTGGTACAAGTACACGCTGGACCTCCCCATGGTCCGTGCTCCCGGCGGCGGGAAGGCCGTGTACTGCTCCGCGAACATCAACCTGCTGGGCGGCGTCCTCCGCAACACCACCCGCACCTGGATCCCCGAGTTCTTCACCCAGAACGTCGCCACCCCCCTCCAGATGCGCGGCTACCACGTCGACCTCATGCCCGACGGCGAGCAGTACCTGGGCGGCGGCATCTACATGCGCCCTCGCGATGCCCTGAAGCTCGGGCAGCTCTACCTCTCTGGTGGCACTTGGAACGGGAAGCGCGTGGTCAGCCAGCGCTGGGTCGAACGCTCCGTCGCGAACCAGGCGACGATGCCGGACGGACGGACCTATGGCTACACGTGGTGGCGCCATGAACTGCGCGTCGGCGACCGCGTGTATTCACAGTACGAAGCCAGCGGCAACGGTGGCCAGCTGGTGATGGTCGTTCCCGAGCTGGACCTCGTCGTGCTGTTCACCGCGGGCAACTACAACCACGTCGCCCTCTGGCGGAAGTTCCGCGAGGAACTCCTGCCCCGGTACATCATGGCCGCGGCCTCCACGCCCCCGCGGCCTTGACCCACTCTCAATCCCGGTCCGGCGCTCCCAGCGGGAAGAGGGGGCGGTACGGCCTCCCGCCATCCACAGCCCGGGCGACCGACGGACGCGCGAGCAACCTCGCGCGATAGGCGCGCAGCTGGGGACACGACTCGGGAATCCGGTGCGTCCAATCCGCGTAGAACAGCGACGGCGCTGCCGCACAGTCCGCCAGCGTGAAGTCGTTGCCCGCGGCCCAGGTCCTGCCCCCGAGCTGCCCTTCAATCCAACCGTAGGCGCGCTCCAGCTTCTCCACCGCCATCTTCATCCCGTCCTGGCGCTTCACCGGGTCCCCCGTCAACGCCCCGTCCACGGCGTGCTGGACCATGTTCATGACGTGCAGGTCGAAGAAGCGGTCGAGGAACCGCACGTCCAGCGCGACCATCGGGTCCTCGGGCAACAGGCGCACCGGCCCGGGATGCTTCAGCTGGAGGTACTCGATGATGATGCTCGTCTCGACGACGTTACGCTCGCCGTCCACCAGCAGCGGGAACTTGCGCAGCGGCCAGCGGCGCAGCCATTCGGCTGAATGCTCCGGTGTCTCCGGGCTGATGCTTCGAAACTCGAAGGGCGTGCCGTTCTCGTACAGCGCGATGAGCACCTTCTGCGTGTACGAAGAGAAATAGTGACCGTAGACCGCGAGCGACATCGTCGGACCTCTCCATTCGACCACTTGCGTTTCACAATGGGTTGAACCGTATTTGCACCACTTGCATACTGCAAGCAGAAACCCCAGGAGCATGGCCATGCCGCAGACAGGGCGCTCCGGCTGCCCCATCAACCTGACGCTCGAACAGCTCGGCGACCGTTGGAGCCTGATCGTCATCCGCGACGTCATGTTCGGGAACCGGCGCAGCTACGGCGACCTGCTCTCCCAGAGCGAGGAAGGCATCGCCTCCAACATCCTCGCGGACCGGCTGAAGCGCCTGACTGCGTCCGGCCTGCTGTCGCGACGCCCGGATCCGAACCACCAGCAGAAAGGCATCTACAGCCTCACGGAGGCGTCCATCCAACTGGTGCCCCTGCTCGCGCACATGGGTGCCTGGGGCCGCCGGCACACGCAGGTGAGCGAGGAGCTGTCGGTGCGCGCGGAGCTGCTGGAGATGGGCGGCCCGTCCCTCTGGAACGCGTTCATGGAGGAGCTGCGCCACCTGCACCTGGACGCGCCGCGCCCTTCCCGCTCGGTGTTCCGCGAGCTTCAGGCCGCCTACGAGAAGGCCGTCGCTCGCAACGCTCGGGACGGACGGACCTGAAGCGGGTAGCGTTCACCGCGCTCATGAAAGTCATCGGCTGGTGGATGTTCGTCCTGATGTGCGCGCTGTGGCTCCCCGCCTGCGGTCCCTACGACTGCACCCCGGAGAACTGCGCGGACGGCTGCTGCTCCTCGTTCAATGAGTGCATCTCGTTCCGGAGCGACTCGGAATGCGGCCCCAATGGCAGCGCCTGTGAACCCTGCGCGGAGGGCAGCGTCTGCCGGCTCGACCAGCACACCTGCTACGTGGGCGTGATGCGCACCTATATCCAGCCTCGGTACGCCACCATCGCGGACGTCGACCCGGATACGGGCGAGGACTGGGACTCCGACGGCTCTCCTCCGGACGTCGTCGTGGAGATGAAGTGTCCCGGCGCTCCCGAGCGCTCCCGCACCGAGGAGGACGAGAGCTGGGACCCCGAATGGCGCTCCGGCGGCTGCCAGGTCATCACGTCCAACCTGCTGCGCTACCCGCTCGAAATCTCCATCTTCGACAACGACGACTTCACCTTCGATGACGAGTTCGGCGGCCTCTCCTACCAGGTCACCCGCGCGGACCTGAACCTGGGCCGCATCGAGCTCTCCATCCCGCCCATCGTGAAGACGCTCGTCTTCGACCTGAGCCACAACTACGCGCCGCAATGAGCCGGGCCCTGCTGTAACCGCCTCCGCGCCCCTGGCGTAGTCCTGGGCATGCGCGCCCACGCACTGCCCCTCCTGGTCCTGTTCGCCTCCGCCTGTGGTCCCTCCTCCTCCGTGGACGAGGGCCTCGGCGTCGTCCAGGGCATCGACACATCCGAGACCGGCATCACCGCCTTCGTCCGCTCGGGCGAGTACACCTCCTGGCTCGCGGAGCCCTCGGTCCACGACACGCGCGCGCCCCACGGCAGCAAGGTCCGCGTGTTCTTCAACGACGTCGTCGCGCGTTCGCTACGCGACGGCAACGCCACGCACCCCGTGGGCAGCATCCTGGTGAAGGAGCTCTTCGAGGACGACAGGAAGACACTCCGAGGCCACGCGCTGGACGTGAAGGTCGAGGAAGGCCCCGGCAAGGACACCTGGATCTTCTACGAGGGCTTCGGCCCTGACTACACCCGGAACTATTACGGCCGCGCCCACTCGACCTGCCACGGCTGCCACTCCGACGGGACGGACTACGTCACGTCACCGCTGCCGTGAAAATGGCAACGGGCGGCCCCCTTTCGAGGACCGCCCGCCGCTAAACACCATGCCTATCGCGCCGTGGACTTGCGGCGCATCAGGAACACGCCCAGGCCCACGCCCGCGGCCCACTTCGCCGCGGCGGCCAGCGGCGTCTTGCTCAGCGCCACCGGGCGGCTCTCGTACTGGGGCTGGGGCGGAACCGGACGGAAGTCCGTGGCGCCGGGGAGGTTCGCGCCTCCCTCTTCCGCCTCCGTCTTCGTCACGTTCGGTCCCGGCGCGTCCGGATCCCGCGACCCCGGCGCCTTCCCGTCCGGCGACTTGTGCTCGAGGATGCCGTTGATCTCCGCGCCCAGCAGCACGACCATGCAGGAGATCTGCATCCACAGCAGCATCACGATGACACCGCCGATGGCGCCGTAGTTCACGTCATACGAGCCGAAGTTCGCCACGTACTTCGAGAAGCCCCACGAGGCGATCACCCAGATGACCACGCTCACCACCGAGCCCGGCGTGATGAACTTGAACTTCTGCTTCACGTCCGGCAGCACGTAGTACAGCACCGCCAGCAGCATCATCATCAGCAGGCCCGCCACCGGCATGCGCAGCCACAGCACGACGCTGGTGAACGGCTCGCCCAGCCGGTTCGCGATCGCCGGTGTCACGATGGCGACGAGGGCCGCCAGCACCACCGTCACCGCCGTCCCCAGCGTCGTCAGCAGCGCGAGGCCGCGCTTCTTCCAGAACGGGCGCTTCTCCGTCACGCCGTAGACCGTGTTGAGCGCATCCATCAGCGCCACCACACCGCCGGAGGCGGCCCAGATGGCGCCCACGCCACCGATCGTCAAGAGCCCCACCGGATTGCTGCTCGCCAGCGCCTCCAGCCGCTCGCCCAGGATCTTCGTCACCTCCTGGGGCGCCACCTTCGACAGCTCCTGGATGAGCTGCTGCGCCTGATGCGGATCAATCAGCACACCGGCCAGGGACACGAGGAACAGCAGGAACGGGAACAGCGCCATGATGGCGGAGAACGTCAGCGCCCCCGCGACGTTGCCCACGTTGTCGCGCCCCCACTCATCCTTGAGGGACTTGAAGAACTCCTTCCAACTCATTCCCCTGCCGGGCAGGACCATGCGTCTCCTCCTCGGAGGAGATTGGGCATTCCATCCCCCGGCTGGCTTCCTCCCCTGGGACGCAGCTCGCCCCCCTGCCTGCTCACCGCGCAGGGGGCGGGGAATGACAAGCCCCCGCGCCACGCCTGCCCGGCCGCCCTTCGCGTTAGAAAACGGGCAGCACGGGCGCGTCCTTCAACCGGGGCGCGCGCTGATCCTTCGCCGACAAGAGCGGCTGCTTCACCGGCCACGGGATGGCCAGGTCTGGATCATCCCAGGCGACGCTCTGCTCGGACTCCGGGGAGTACAGCGCGGTGCACTTGTAGAAGAAGTCCGCCGAGTCGCTCACCACGCAGAACCCGTGCGCCAGGCCCGCGGGCACCCAGAGCTGATGCTTGTTCTCGCCCGTCAGCTCCGCGGCCACCCAGCGGCCGAACGTGGGCGACCCCTTGCGGATGTCCACCGCCACGTCCCACACCGCGCCCGCCAGGCACTGCACCAACTTGCCCTGCGCGTTCGGCTCCTGGAAGTGCAGGCCTCGCAGCGTGCCCTTCACCGAGCGCGACAGGTTGTCCTGCACGAACGGGCCGACCACCCCCACGTCCGCGTAGCGCTTCGCGTGGAAGGACTCGAGGAAGAAGCCCCGGTCGTCGCCGAACACCTTCGGCTCGATGAGCAGGACGTCCGGAATCGCCAGCGGGGTCACCTTCACGACACCGCCCCCCGCTTCTCCACCAGGTCCAACAGGTACTGGCCGTACTCGTTCTTGCGCATGGGCTCCGCCAGCGCCGTCAGCCGCTGCTCGTCGATGTAGCCCATGCGGAAGGCGATCTCCTCCGGACAGGCCACCTTGAGGCCCTGACGGCGCTCGATGATCTCGATGTAGTTGGATGCCTGCATCAGCGACTCGTGCGTGCCGGTGTCCAGCCACGCGTAGCCGCGTCCCATCAGCTCCACGTTGAGCTGGCCGCGGCGCAGGTACTCCGCGTTGACGTCGGTGATTTCGTACTCGCCGCGCTTGCCCGGCTTGAGGTTCGCCGCGATGTCGATGACCTGGTTGTCGTAGAAGTACAGACCGGTCACGGCGTAGTGCGACTTGGGCTTCGTCGGCTTCTCCTCGATGCTGACGGCCTTGTGCTGGGCGTTGAGCTCCACCACGCCGTAGCGCTCCGGATCCTTCACGTAGTAGCCGAACACCGTGGCGCCCTGCGTGCGCTTCGACGCGCGCTGGGTGAGCTCTCCCATGCCGTGGCCGTAGAAGATGTTGTCACCCAGGATGAGCGACACGGGGTCGTTGCCCACGAAGTCGCGGCCGATGACGAACGCCTGCGCCAGGCCTTCTGGACGCGGCTGCTCGGCGTACTGGAGGCGGATGCCCCACTGCTCTCCGTCGCCCAGCAGCTCGCGAAAGCGCGGCAGGTCCTGCGGCGTGGAGATGACGAGGATCTCCCGGATGCCCGCCAGCATCAGCGTCGTCAGCGGGTAGTAGATCATCGGCTTGTCGTAGACGGGCAACAGCTGCTTGCTCACCACGCGCGTCAGTGGATACAGGCGCGTGCCCGAACCCCCGGCCAGAATGATTCCCTTCATGCGTGCTCCCCTGTGTTCCACGGCGCGGCCGCGAAACGGATGCGCGCGGCCCGGCCGCCACGCGCGCGATGCTCAACCGGCGCGGTGCGCCTTCCAGGCCGCGTGGAAGCGCGCCAGTGACTCCGCCAGCTCCAGCGGCTGGGCCTTCAGCTCCGTGCGCACCTTGTCCGTCTTGAGGCCGCTGCGCAGCGGACGGGGGCTGGCCAGCTTCAGGTCCGCCATGCGCGTGGGCGTGATCAGCGACGCGTCGAAGCCGAACACCTCGCAGAGCGCCCGGCCGAAGCCCACCCGGTCGATGACCGTGCCGCCGCAGGTGTTCCACACGCCACCAAGGCGGCGCTCACCCAGCTCCACCAGCATGGCGGCCACGCTGTCCGCGAAGCTGGGGGACACCACCTGGTCCTCGAAGAGCTTCACCGGCTGGCCCTTCTCCAGCGCCCCCACCAACCACGCCCCGAAGTTGGGACGCCCCGCCGCGGGCCAGCCATACACCACCGCCGTGCGCGCGATGGCGCAGCCCGGCGCGAACACTCGCGCCGCCTGCTCGGCCATGTGCTTGGTCAGCGCGTACACGCCACGCGGGTTGGGCAGCGCGTCCTCGGAGTACGGCCCGGCGTCTCCGTCGAAGACGTAGTCCGTGGAGACATGCACCAGGTGCGCGCCCGCGAGCTTCGCCGCGCGGGCCACCGCCGCCGTGGCGTGGACGTTCGCCGCGTAGGCCGCGTCCGGGTCCTTCTCACACGCGTCCACTTCCGTCATGGAGGCGGGGTGGATGATGGCCTCCGGACGGGCCTGGGCGATGGCCGCGGCCACGTCCTGCTCGCGCGTGAGATCCACCTCCACGTAGCCGTGCGTGCCGCCCGTGCGCCGGGGACCGCGCCCCAGGCCCACCACTTCGTGACCGCGCTCGGTCAGCTGCGCGCAGACGCGGCTGCCCACCAGGCCGTTGGCTCCCGTGACGAGAAAGCGCATGGCGTCAGCCCCGCCCCTGCAGACGGGCCTTGTACTGGGTGTCGAAGTACTGGCGATAGGCGCCGCTGGTCACCCGCTCCCACCAGGCGCTGTTGTCCACGTACCAGGCCACAGTGTCCGCCAGCCCCTGCTCGAAGGTGTGCTTCGGCTGGTAGCCCAGCTCCGTGCGGATCTTCGTCGGGTCGATGGCGTAGCGGCGGTCATGGCCCGGCCGGTCCGCCACGTACTGGATGAGCGACTCGGGCTTCTTCAGCAGGCCCAGGATGCCCTTGACGATCTCGATGTTGCGCCGCTCGGAGCCGCCGCCGATGTTGTAGACCTCGCCCGCGCGGCCCTTCTCCAGCGCCACCAGCAGGCCCTGGCAGTGGTCCTCCACGTGGAGCCAGTCGCGCACGTTGGCGCCGTCGCCGTAGACGGGCAGCGGCTTGTCGTGCAGCGCGTTCACCACCATCAGCGGGATGAGCTTCTCCGGGAACTGGTAGCGGCCGTAGTTGTTCGAGCAGCGCGTCACCACCACGTCCATCTTGAACGTGTGGTGGTAGGCCAGCGCGATCAGGTCCGAGGACGTCTTGGAGGCCGAGTACGGGCTGGAGGGCTGCAGCGGAGAGGTCTCCGTGAAGGCGCCCGTGGGGCCCAGCGAGCCGTAGACCTCGTCGGTGGAGACCATCAGGAAGCGCTTCACGCCCCGGGCGCGGCAGGCTTCCAGCAGCTGCTGGGTACCCAGCACGTTGGTGTTGATGAACACCTCCGGGCCCAGGATGGAGCGGTCCACGTGGCTTTCGGCCGCCAGGTGCATCACGGCGTCAATGCCGTGCTGGACGATGAGGTGTTCCACCAGCTCCCGGTTGGCGATGTCGCCGCGCACGAAGACGTGCTTCGGGTCACCTTCCAGGTCGGCGAGGGTCTCGAGGTTGCCCGCGTACGTGAGCTTGTCGAGGTTGATGATCTTCCAGTCAGGCCGCTCGCGGCGCAGGTACTTCACCAGATTGGAGCCGATGAAGCCGCAGCCCCCTGTCACCAGGACGTTCATTGACAAGCCACCACTCGCACTTCGAGAGAAAGCGCCCTCCGTAGCGGAGGGAAGGATCCCCGTCAAGGCAAGCGCGCGACCACTTGTGGCCGGTCCGGGCCAGGGGTAAATGCCATGCCCAACGTGAGCCTCTGGAACAGCAAGCGAGGGACCGCGTCCTCGAGCGCCGGAGCAATCCACCAGCTCGTGCCGCGGCTGGCCTGGGGCGACGCCGTGGGCAACCAGGTGCGCTACCTGCGAAACCTCCTGCGCGGATGGGGATACGCGTCGGAGATCTACGCCGAGCAGTGGGACGAGGCGTGTCGCGACGAGGTGCGCCCCGCCCTCGACTACGCGCGCGACGCGGGCCGGGACACCGCGCTGCTCGTCCACCACAGCTTCGAGTCGCGGCTGGTGCCGCTGGTGGCCAAGGCGAAGGGCCGCAAGGCGCTGCTGTACCACAACGTCACGCCCGAGCGGTTCTTCGAGGGCACCGACCGCCACGTCGCCCGCGGCTGCATGCTGGCGCGCGAGGAGCTGCTCCAGCTGCGCGAGCACGTGACGCACGCCTGGGCGTACTCGCACTTCAGCGTGGAGGAGCTGTCCGCCGCCGGCTATCCGGACGCGAGCGTCCTGCCCTTCGCGGTGGACTGGAACGCGTTCAACGTGCCGCCAGACACGGCCCTGCGCGAGCAGGTGGAGGACGGGTGCGCCAACGTGCTCTTCGTGGGCCGCACGGTGCCCAGCAAGCGGTTGGAGGACGTGCTGCGCGTCTTCACCGCCTACCAGCGCCTGTACCAGCCCAAGAGCCGGCTGCTGGTCGCGGGGACGCTCTACAGCAGCGCGCCCTATGACGCGTCCGTGCTGGCGCTGCGCGAGCAACTGGGCCCGGATCGCGTGGTGTTCCTGGGCCGCGTGGACGCCGCGCAGCTGTCCGCGTGCTTCGCCTCCGCCACCGCGTACCTCTCCATGAGCCGCCACGAGGGCTTCGGCGTGCCGCTCCTGGAGGCCATGTACCGGGGCGTTCCGGTGGTGGCCTATGGAGCCGCGGCGGTGCCGGAGACCATGGGCGGCGCGGGCCTCACCACCCTGTCGGACGACCCCGCGCAGGTGGCGGGGCTGCTGGCGGTGCTGGAGCGAGACCCCGCCCTGCGCTCGCGGGTGGTGGAGGCGCAGCGCCAGCGACTGGCGTCCCTGGACCAGCAGTCCGTGGCCCAGCGCGTGCGCGAGGCGCTCATGCCCTTCCTCCAGGGGGATGCGCCCCCGGCCCGTCCGCCCGCCGCGCCCGCCGTCACCGTGGTGTGCCCGGGCTTCGACGCCGCGCCGGATGCGCCCATGTCCCAGCTGGCGCGCGCGGTGGTGGACCGGCTGCCGGACGCGAGCCTGTGGACGGTGCGCCGTCAGGTGCTGCCCCTGCAGCTGGCCCCGAGCGATGAGCGCGACGGCGTGACACGGGTGCGGCGCTTCACGCCGGACGAGCCGTGCTTCGGGTTGGACGGGGTCAGCCCGCCGTCGTCGTCGCTGGAGACGGGCGTGCGGTGCGCCCCGGGGCCGTTGCTGTTCGCGGGTGCTGGTGAGGAGGTGGCCCGGCGCACGGTGTCGCGGCTGCCGCCGGACTCGCGCGTCGCGGGCATCTGGGAGCCTCGCCGCGCGCCGGACGCGGGCGTCAAACAGGTCCTGGGAAAGAGGCTGTGGGAGCTCACCCCGGGGGGCGACCTGACGTCGCTGGCGGCGGAGCTGGCAAGGGAGCTGGACGTGGGAGGACGCCCGCATGCGCGCTGAAGACCTCATCACCGGCGACCCCACCGTGAAGGCGGTGCTGGAGTCCCTGGAGCGGCTGCCCACGCCCGAGCCCGAGAAGGTGGAGGCGCTGCGCAGACGCCTCGCCGCCACCCAGGGCCCGGCCACCAGCCCCGCGTGGCCCCCGTTCCTGGAGGGCGCGCGGCTGAAGCGCGACGCGCGCTACGCGGACCCGCCTTCGTCCCACCGGCCCGTGGTGGGGCCCGCGCTGGTGATGGCCAAGCGCGCCTTCCGTCTGGCGTTCCAGCCCTTCATCAACGAGGCGCTCCGGCGGCAGGTGGAGTTCAACGAGGCCATCCTGGACGCGCTCGCGCTCATCCACGAGCACCAGCGTGTCCAGGCGCGCACGCAGTCCCTGTGGCGCCAGGAGGTGGAGCGCCAGTTGGAGCAGTTGACGTCGCGCCAGCCTGCCGCGACGTCGGAGCCTTCGCAGAAGCCGTCGCCGGAGCCGTCGCAAGAGCCCACGCAGGAACCGCCGCGCCGTGGGCCCTCGCGGCGACGGGGCCGCTAGCCGGCCTGGAACCCTGGCGGACACGTGACGGGGGACGCGCGGAAGCGGTAGGGTGCCGCCCCCTATGTCCGCCCCCTCCTGCCCCGCCTGCGCTTCGTCCTCGCTCCGACCGTCCTTCCAGGGACCCCGGCTGGACGTGGAGACCTGCGCGAGCTGTGGCCACCGCGTGGCGACCCACCGCGCGCCGCGCAACACCGCCGACTACCACGCGCAATACGACAGCGGCGGCTTCATGGACTCGCTGCGCGTCACGCGCCAACGCCAGGCCCGGGGCATCGTCGAGCGCCTGCGCCGCCACATCCCCCAGCCCACGCGGCTCCTGGACTTCGGCGCGGGCCGGGGCTGGTTCCTGGAGGGCTGCCGCGAGGCGGGCGTCCAGGAGCTGGCCGGCGCGGACATCTCCGAGCTGTCCGTCAACCTGATGCGCGACGCGGGCATCCCCGCCATGCGCCTGCCCCTTCCGGAGGGCGGACAGTGGCACCTGCCCCTCCAGGACCTGCCCTTCCGTCCGCGCATCCTCACGCTACTGGACGTCGTGGAGCACTTCCCGGGTGCGCACCTGACGGACATGGTGCGCCACCTCGTCACCCAGCTGGCGCCCGAGCTGGAGTGGGTGGTGTTGAAGGTGCCGGTGGCCAGCGGCCTGCTCTACCGCGTCTCCCGTGCCATGGCCGGCGTGGCCTCGCCGGGGCTGCTGGAGCAGCTCTACCAGGCCGGCACCTTTCCTCCGCACGAGAGCTACTTCACCCACGACTCCATGGAGGCCCTGCTCCCGCGCGTGGGCCTGGAGCGCGTGGACGCCTTCGGGGACCTGGACTTCGAAGCCGACAGCCTGGCGGACCGGGCGCACGCCCTGCGGAAGCTCCCCCGGCCGCTCGTCTCCCTGGCGGGCCAGGGCCTGGGCGCGGTGGCCCGGGGCCTGAGCCTGGAGGACGCGGGTATCTTCATCGCGCGCGTGAGCGGGAACCGGGCGTAGCGAGTTGTTCGTGTGGGCCGGGAAACGATAGAAGCCCGGAAGACGCAGGAGGGGGCTGAATGGACACCCGACAGGGCCTCATCGTGTTGCTGGCCTTCAACGAAGAGGAGTGCATCGGCTCGACGGTGGCGGAGCTGCGCGAGGCGCTGCCGGAGTTCGACGTGCTCGTCGTGGACGACGGCTCACGCGACGCCACGGCGCAGCGCGCGCGGGACTGCGGAGCGAGGGTGCTCAGCCATCCGTTCAACCTGGGCGTCGCCGCGGGCGAGGCCAGCGGCCTGCTGTTCGCGTCCCGCAACGGGTACGAGCACGTCATCCGCATGGACGGCGACGGGCAGCATGATCCGGCGTCCGTGCCCGCGCTGCGCGAGGCGCTCCAGTCGGGCGTGGAGCTGGTCATCGGCAGCCGCTTCGCGGGCGTCACCAGCTTCCGCTCCACGTGGCTGCGCCGCTTCGGCAACCAGTTCCTCGCGGGCCTGCTGTCCACGCTGAGCCACCACCGCATCACCGACCCCACCTCCGGCTTCCGGGGCTTCGGTCCGCAGGCGATCCGCTTCTTCGCGCGCGTCCACCCGCATGACTACCCGGAGCCGGAGAGCGTGCTGATGGCGGCGCGGCAGGGCTTCGCCATCGCGGAGGTGCCGGTGCGCATGCGTCCGCGCCTCACCGGCACCAGCTCGCTGACGCCGTGGAAGTCGGCCTTCTACATGGCGAAGGTGTCCTTCGCCCTGCTCATGGAGCGGGTCCGTCCCGTCTGATGCCCATGCTTCGCTCCAGCCTCATCGGCGTGGCCTTCGCGGCCGCCTTCGCCTTCAGCGTCCTGTGGTCGGCCCGGGGTCGGCGCACCAGCGAGCGGCACACCTTCGCGTGGCTGCTGGTGGCGGTGGCCATCGCGGGCCTGTCGCTGTGGCGCCAGGGCATCGACGCGCTGGCGACGGCCATGGGCATCTACTACGCCCCGTCCGCCCTCTTCTTCATCGCCCTGACGTGCCTCATGTGGCTGGTGTACCGGCTGAGCCTCCAGGTGGCCGACCAGCGCCAGCAGCTCAAGCGGCTGGCCCAGGAGGTCGCCCTGCTCACCTCCGCGGAGGCCGAGCGCGCCGCGCGTGCGCAGCCCCGTCCTGAAGTCATCTCCCCCGCCGTCGCCGCCCATCGCGACTCGCACGCCGTCTGAGGGCCCACCGGGCCCACCCCTTCTCCATGCTTCCGTCTTCACCGCCCCCGTCCCCGCTGCGTCCGTTCTTCATCGCGCCCGTCGTGGCCTTCCTCGTCGTGGCCGCCGTGTTGGGCGCGGTGCTGAGCTTCCTCACCCCGCCGTTCCAGGTGGCGGACGAGCCCGCGCACTTCTACCGCGCATACCAGGTCTCCGAGGGACAGCTGACGGCCACGCGCATCCCGGTGGGGGACGCGGGCGGGCAGCTCCCGCGCAGCATCGTGCGGGTGGCGCAGGAGGTGTCCGACGGCGTGGGCGGCCATCCCGAGGTGCGCCAGGACCGGCAGCGCCTGAGCGACGCGATGCACGCGGCGCTGGCGCCCCAGGACACCCAGGAGTGGCGCTTCGCCGCGTCCGCCATCTACTTCCCGCTGGTCTACTTCCCGCAGTCGTTGGGCATGGTGCCCGCGCGGCTGTTGGAGGCGTCCCCGGTGGCGGTGCTATGGGCGGGCCGGCTGGGCAACGTGCTGGTGGCGCTGTTGCTCACCGCGCTGGCGCTGCGGCTGATGCCCTTCCAGCGGTGGGCCTTCGCGCTGCTGGCGCTCACGCCCATGGTGCTCTTCCAGCGCGCGTCGGTGTCCGCGGACCCCATCACGATGTCTGCGTGCCTGCTGCTGGTGGCGCTGTCGCTGCACTACACCTTCGCGCACCCGGGGCCGCTGGGCGCGAAGCAGCTGGGGCTGCTGCTGGCGAGCGCGGTGTTCGTGGCGCTGTGCAAGCAGGCCTACCTTCCGCTGTCGCTGGTGTTCCTGCTGCTGCCGCTCACCCGACTGGGGACGCGCGGCCGCTACGCCCTGGCCCTGGCCGCCATCGTCGCCGTGCCCGCGCTGCTCCAGTTCGCGTGGTCCTCCACCGTGCGGGACATCTTCCGCCCCAGCGAGGTGGTGGCGCAGGTGGCCCACATCCGCGCGCACCCCTTCCAGGTGCTGGGTGTCCTGGTGAGCGACTTCTGGAGGCGGCTGCCGGACTTCCTGCACCAGGGCGGCGGCGTGCTGGGCTGGCTGGACACGCCGGTGCCCCGCCCTGCCCTCTTCGCCCTGGCCGCGTTGCTCCTGGGAGTGATGGCGCTGGACGCCGACGGGTCCGCGCCGAAGGTGGGCTGGCGCGAGCGCGCGGTGGCGCTGGGGGTGGCGGTGGCGGGCGTGCTGGCCATCCAGGCCATGCTGTACCTGGCGTGGACGGCGCCGGGCGCGAACCACGTGGACGGAGTGCAGGGCCGCTACCTGCTGCCCTACACGCCGCTGCTGGTGGTGGCGCTGGCCCCGCCCGCCTGGGCACCGCGCACGCTGACGCGCTTCAAGCCGGTGCTCATCGCCTGCTTCATCCTGCTCACCGCGGCGGTGACGCTCACCACGGTGTACCAGCGCTACTACGGCCCGGCGTAGGGCCTCAGGCCTGGGGCTTCTTCACTTCCAGGACCCACACCACTTCCAGACACGGCGGATCCAGGAAGGCCAGCTTGATGTCGAAGGGCAGGCCCAGCTGGTCGCGGGCCGCGGAGAACAGCTCGAACATCTCGTTGAAGGTCCACACGTGGAAGTGGATGTTGGTGCCGTTCCGGATGAAGTCCTCCGTCAGGCGGGCCAGCTCCTCGCCCTCCTTCCGGTCGATGACGCGCAGCCACTCGTCGTAGTGGGCGCGCCGGGAGACCTCCGGCCCCTTGAGGTGGTCCTCCACGACGTGCGCCGCGGAGGTGAGCGCCCGGGGCAGGTCGAAGGTGAAGCGCTTGTCCGGGATGGCCATGAAGAGGATGCCTCCGGGCCGCAGGACCCGGATGAAGTTCTTCAGCGTGCCAATGGGATCTTCGCAGTGCTCCAGCACGTGGTTGGCGATGACGAAGTCCTGTGACTCCGGCGCCACCGTGCCCAGCTCCTCGCCGTTGTCCACGATGTCCGGCGTGACGATGAGGTCCGCCACCTCCGGGAAACGGGCGCGCAGCACATCGATGGGCGCCACGTCCACATAGCGGACCCGGACTCCCGCGGGCAGCTGCGTGGGATTGGACAGGGCACCAATCTCCAGGCCTTCACCGCGCAGGTACTGGGCCGCGATGAGCTGCCGGGTGATGGGCGGAAGCGTGGGGGCCGGCGGTGGCGGCGCCTCGACGACCGACGGTGACAGCTCCACGGGGACCGGCGGCGACCAGCGCGACCGCAGCGATGCCAACTGGTTCTCCGTGCGCGTCAGCCCCGTGTGGAGCTGGGAGCGCACGGCGGTCTTGATCGCGGGAGGAATCAGGGCCTTGAGCTGGGACAAACGCATGGGTCGTCTCCGGTGGGTTCAGCGTTGGGTCGCCGCGGTGTTGGCTTCCTTGAGAGGCGTGCTTCGGGCAGGCGGATTCACCAGGCCGGACAGGAGCCCGTGGAGCTCCTTGGCCTGGGTCTCGTAGTCGCGCACGGTGGTGCGCTGGGAGCTCGGTGCGCGCGACAGACGCTCCGGGTGGGCCACCAGGTCGCGCAGCACGCGGCGGAAGCCGTCGGCGTCCGTCATGTCCACGACGTTGCCGTTGATGCCCTCCACGATGTCCTCGCTGACGCCGCCTGACGCCGTGGTGACCACCCACACGTCGCGGGCCATGGCCTCGCGCACCGTCAGGCCGAAGCTCTCCTTGCACTGCGAGGGCATCAGCAGCACGTCCACCCCGTCGAAGAAGGCGTCCATCCCGTCCTGATCATACGGAGGCACCACCTCCACCTGCCCCTTCACCTTCCACTCCTTCGCGTCGATGGAGGCCGACCCCATGCGCAGCTGGATGTCGGTCATCTTCAGGACCCAGCCGGACTCCGGCACCGACTCCAGGATGTCCTTGAGCCAGAAGTACCCTTTGTGCACCGCGTGGCCGCCCAGGTAGGCGAAGCGCACAGGGGCGTTCGCGGGGCGCGGGGCGCGCGCACGGCCCGGCAGCAGCACGCCGTTCTTGTTCACGACGATGCGCTCCGGCGCGACGCCGTTGGCGATGTAGAGCTGGCGCTGGAACTCGCTGGGCGCCATCAGCAGGGCCGCGCCGTCCAGCACCTTGCGCAGGGCGAACGTGCGCTTGAAGGTGAAGCGCGAGTCCGGCACGCACTTGGTGCACACGCGCAGGTCGATGCCCTTCTGTCCGCAGTACGTGGCGTCCTCGCGGACCATGAACTGCCGCTCGCACAGCCACCACGCGTCATGCACGGTGATGGTGTACGGGATGCCCTCCGCGGCGCACGCCGTGGCGAGCGCGGAGCTCAGGAGCTGGATGGAGTGGAAGTGCACCACGTCCGGGCGCACCGCCTTGAGCACCTGGGTGAAGGTCTCCCCCATGCGCGGGTTCTGGTACTCCTGGGCGCGGTCGGTGAGGGCCGGCACCTGGGTGGCGATGACCGGCAGGCCCAGCGCCTCGTAGCGCACCACCGAATAGGCGGGCAGCGGCGAGTTGAGGATGCCGGTGAACACGGTGACGTCGCAGCCCTCCGCCTTCAGCTGGTGCGCCAGCTGCTCCGTGACAACGGTCGCCCCACCGAAGCTCAAGGGCGCGAAGAGGATGTTGGCTTCCAGCACCTTCAGGCGCGGAGGCGGCGCGGGCGGCAGGTGCTGGAGGATGGGCTGAAGCCGCTCCGTGGCCACCACCGCCGGGTGGTAGCGCGCCATCACGCTGCGGTGGGCCTCCTCGCCCATGCGCTTGCGCAGTGACGCGTCCAGCACCAGCGCGGACAGCCCGGACTCCCACTCCTCACGGGTGGTGGCGACGAAGCCGTTGCGGCCGTGGTCGATGATCTCCCGGAACGGCCCGGAGCCGGAGCACACCGCGGGCACGCGGAAGATGGACGCTTCGATGAACTTGATGTTGCTCTTGGCGTCGTTGAAGACCGTCGTCTCCAGCGGCGCGATGGAGATCTGCCAGGACGCGAGCGCGCGCAGGTAGTCGTCCGCGTCCAGGAACGGGATGCGGAAGACGCGGTCGGAGTAGCGCTCGAAGCCCGCCGGCAGCTCCAGGAAGCCGTGGATGGCCAGGCGCACGTTCGGGTGGCGCTCCATCACCGCGAGGATGGCGTCCGCGGCGATGGCGAAGTCGGCGTCGTGCGTGCGGGTGCCGCTGCCGTAGCCGATGGTGACCGTGTCCGCGTCCACCGCGGGCGGGCGCGCTTCCATCTCCCGGGCCAGCTCCAGGATGCCGTCGTCCAGGCAGTTCTCGACGACGTAGACCTTGCCGGAGATGACGCGGGCCATCTGCTCCGCGATGGTGGGCGTGCTGGCGATGGCGTGCTCACACAGGCTGAGCGCCTTGCGGTAGAGCTTCGCGCCGTTGAGCAGGAGCTCGCGCTCGTTCTCCGGCAGCCGCTGCACGTTGGTGTTCTTCTGGTACTCCTCCACGTCGAAGATGAGGTCGTCGACGTCGAAGAAGTGCGGGACGCCCAGGCGCTTCGTTTCCGCCAGCAGCTCCTCCACGCCAGGGAACGCGGGCACCCGGTAGTAGATGACCAGGCCGTGGAACTGGAGCGCGGCCTTGCACTCCTCGTGGTCGTTCCAGCGCAGGACGGTGACGTCGTACCCGAGCCGGTGGAACATGGCGACCTTCTGATCCACGCGGTAGCGCTTGCACTGGGGCAGCGACAGCTCCGCGATGATCAGGATGCGCCGGCCCAGGCTGGCCTGGGAGAGCTGCGTCAGCGGCGCGGTCCACGGAGCCGGAGGCGCGAGCGGCGCGCTCGGGGCCACGACCGCGGCGATGGAGGCGGTGGGCGCGGCCGGCTTGAGTGCGGCCTTGGCGGCGCGCAGTGCCTTGAGCGCGCCCTGCTTCGCGGGCAGCTTGATCAGCTTCGCGCCCACCTTGTGCAGCGTGCCCTTGCTCCTCTGGTAGAGGTGGCCGCGCTTCGTGCCGGGGGGCAGCACGCGCTCGCGCATGGCCCAGTAGCGGTTGATGGCCTTCCACGCGAGGCTGCCGTTGATGTGCGCCAGCTCCGAGCCCTGGCGCGACACGTGCGCATCCAGTTCGTAGATACGGGCGTTCTTGCGGCCCAGCTCCTCCTGGAGCATCCGCTGGGCCAGGCCCTGCCGCGCGAGCCGGCCTTCGAACTCGCGCAGGGTGCTGGCGGTGTCGCGCGCCGCTTCACGGGCGGCGTCCAGCTCCGCCTGGAGCTGCTGCGCCTGGCGCGCGTGGTCCGCGGCCTGCTGTTCCTTCTGGCCGTAGGCGTCGCGCAGGTGCTGCCGGTGCAGCAGGAGCGTCAGTCGCCCGCCCAGCGTGGCGAAGGCCTGCCGCACGTGTTCGCGCTCCGCGTCCCGGGTGCTCGTCAGCGCGAGCATCCCTTCCGGCTGCTCCGGGCCCACGGCGAGCACGCCCAGACCGAAGCCGTGCTCGAACTCGAAGGAGGGATGCTGGCCCCGGAGCTCCTCCCACAGCTGCCAGACGCCGAAGTTGCGCTCGTGCACATGGGTGTCGTGGAAGAGGATGACGCCGCGCGCGCTCATCTTGGGGCGCCAGTGCTCGAAGTCCGCCTTCACCTGCGCGTATTCGTGGCAGCCGTCGATGTGGAGCAGGTCGATGGAGCCGTCCGCGAACTGGCTCAAGGCCTCGTCGAAGGTCATCTGGTGCAGCTGGGAGAACCGGCTGTAGAGCGGGTCATGGTGCGCGCGCAGGTCCGCGAGCACGTCCGCCCCGTAGAAGCCCGCGTGCGGGTCGCCCTGCCAGGTGTCCACCGCGTGGCAGCGCGTCTCCAGCTTCAGCGCGTCCACCGCCTGGCAGAACGCGGAGTAGGACACGCCAGTGTGCGCACCCAGCTCCACCAGCGTCGAGGGACGCAGCAGGTCCACCAGGAACATCGCGAACGGGACGTGCTCCACCCAGGCAGAGGAGGCCAGCAGCCGCAGGGGCTGCGTGAGGCAGAGGGGGTGTTCCAGGGGATTGAGCTGTGGATGCATGTTGGTGGCGTCCGGAAGGCCGACCCTCGCTGCAGGCAAGGCACGCCCCCCTCTCCTTGGCGGATGTCCTCCATGTCACCCCCCTCCGGGAGCGTCAAGGCTGGCAGCCCGCCCGCTCCCCATGGGAGGAGGCGCGTTCACTGTTCATTTCTACGGTGTCTGGAGAAAGCCGAGGCGCGGATGTCCGGTGGGGTCGGTCCGTCCCGCGCGGGCCCACGCTTCACGGAGCCGGTCGGCGTCGTGGGAGACCTCGGGTGCGTCGTCCCGGGAGCGGGTGCGTACGAGTCGCGCATGGGGTGCGTAGAGGACGCGCAGCCCGGCTTCGCTCGCGCGCAGGCACAGGTCCACGCCGCGGGCCTCGTCGGAGGTGAAGGCCGCGTCCCAACCTCCGAGCGACTCCAGGACCTCGCGGCGGATCATCGCGCAGGCGCTGGAGACGGCGCGCACGTCGCGCGGCCAATGCGAACCACCGAATGCGCCGAGCGTGGGATCGAACAGCCCCGCGAAGGGACGCAGCACCCGGCCCTCTGCGTCGAAGCGCAGCCCGGCCTCCAGCACCAGCCCCCAGGGAGAGACGATGCGCGCGCCCACCACGCCGACGCCGGGGCGCGCAGCCTGCGACGCGAGCTCCCTCAGCCACCCCGGTCCGGTCGGGAGCGTGCCTGCCTCCAGGACGAGGATCAGCTCGCCCCGGGCCTCGCGCAGCAACTGGTTCGCCACGGCGCCCGGAGTCGCGGCCGCGTCCACCTGGACGCGGATGGAGTTGCCGGTGGAGGAATCGCCTGGAGACAAGACAGGGACGCGGACCTCCACGTCCAGGTCGTCCGTGAAGGCGAGGAGCGCCGCGAGCTCGGCCTCGGTGGGCGCTTCCGACAGCAGCACGGACACCCGGGGACGGCCTACGAGCGGGTGGCGGATCCGGTACAGCCCTGGCGAGACCGTCTCCGCCGAGCCACCCTCTCCCATTCGCGCCAGATGCTCCGCCACGGCCCTGCGTCCCGCTTCGGAGGCCGCGGGCTTCGCGCTGGCGTCCGTGGCCGTGGAGCCGGGCAGCGTCCTCCAGTGGTAGAGCACGCGGGGGATGTGCTCGAAGCGCCGCGTGCGCTCCATCAGGCGCAGCAGCAGGTCGTGGTCCTGCGCTCCCTCGAAGCCCGGGCGGATGCCTCCCACCTCGCGCAGCAGCGATGCACGCACCACGAGGAAGTGGCACACGTAGTTCACCGCGCGCAGCAACTCCGGAGACAGCGCGGGCTTCAGGTAGGGCGCGAAGCGCAGCCCCTGCGCGTCCACCTTGTCCTCGTCCGAATAGACGACGTCCGTGTCCGGCGCTTCACCCAGCCGCAGCGCGACCTCGGCCAGCGCGTGTGGCGCCAGCAGGTCGTCGTGGTCGAGGAAGCCCACGTAGTCGCCGGTGGCCAGTGCGAGCGCGGCGTTGGTCGCGCGGGCGATGCCCTGGTTCGACCCCAGCCGTTCGAAGCGGATCCGCGCGTCGCCGGCCGCGGCCTCTCGCAGCGTGTCCGCCACCGCCGCCGAGCGTGATCCGTCGTCGACGATGCACAGTTCCCAGTGCGGATACACCTGCGTGCGCACGGACGCGACGCATGCGAGGAGGACGTCCACCGGCGTCTCCCAGGCGGGCGTGACCAGGCTGATCAGCGGCCGGCGCTCCAACCGTGCCAGCGCGGCGGTCGCGTCGTGGACCTCGTGGGCCTCCTGCTCCAGGGCGTCGCGCGTGTACCCCACCGGCGCGGGCAGAAGCACGGCGGGACGGGCCGCGCCCAGGAGGTGCCGCAACAAGCGGATGGTCGCGTGATTGAAGGCGACCTGCCGCCGCCACAGCTCACGCCACAAGGGCAGGCCCACCGCGCCGGCCTCTTGCGACAGCACGTCGCAGCGGGCCTCCAGCGCGTCCAGTGCCTCGGCGGCGCCTTCGGTCCGGAGGGGCCATCCAGGTCTGGATAGCAGGGCCACGACCGCGAGGTTCCAGGCCCGCTGTGCCTCCAGCCCAGGCACGGAGGGAAGCCACCGGCCCACCAAGCCCACGGGCCGCGGATCCGCGAGTCGCGCGAGTTCCTCGCGGGCCAGCTCCGGCAGCGTCCGGTCCGGCTGCCGGATCAACGCCCTCAGCCGCAGGTCGAAGCGCAACTGGCGGTCCAGCACCCACCGCTGCAAGGGCGAAAGCCCCCGCGTCCCCAAACGTTTGGCGGCGGTGATGACCGGGCCCCAGCGCGCGCGGTGCGACCGCGGAACATCGAAGCCCAGCACCTCGACGAAGATATCGCGCGGCGGATGCGTCTCCCGCGAACCACGAGGGCCATCACTGTCGGCGGTGCCCATCGTCTCAGCGTCCGCTGCCGGATTTGAGCCGGTTCGCCAGGGCCTTGAGCGTGCCGTGGACCCAGGGGATGCCGTGGACGCGGGCATTCAGCATGTCCACCACCCGGTGGCGGAACTCCCGGGCCTGGAGCGTCTCTTCGCGGATCCGCGCCACGACATCCACCCAGGCATCCAGCGGGCGCACCAACCAGGTCCCCGGAGCCACGGCGACGGCCGGCGGCTCGCGCGGACCGCGTACCTCACACGAGGCGATGCCGCCCAGGAACACCGGAGGAAACAGCGCCCCCAGCCGCGCGGGCAGGTCCCCGAGTCCCGACTCCATCGCCACCGGGAAGGGCCCGATGCGACTCCGGTCGATCACCATCGCGTGGACGAGCTCCGGGTGGATCACCAGGTGCTCCACCTCCAGCCGCTCACCCAGCGGGAACGGCACCTTCGCGCGCACGTACGGCGGGGTCCCCTCATCGGACGCCCACTCGGTGCGGAACGCCCGCGCCAACGCCCAGGCCTCGCGGCCCGTCTGGAGCGCGCGCACCAACTCCACGAAGTGACGCGGGTACACCACACACCGTGCATCCACCAACGCCAGGTACTGTCCTCGGGCCTCACGCACGGCCTCCGCGTACAGAGCCCCCGAGGGCGCGCGCACGGTGCGCGCCTGGAACGACCCCAACCTGCCGTAGCGCTCCAGCGCCGCCTCCGCGGCGGACAAGTCCACGCCCTCGGGCGCCGCGAGCAGCAACTCCAACGGCTGCTGCTCCTGACAGGCCAGCGCGAAGAGGGCCTCGTCGAGCGCCGCGTTTCGAGTCCCCGGCTCCACCATGACGACGACGCTGAGCAGCCCCGCCACCGGCGCGCGCACGGGCCCGTCCGGCACCGCGACGTAGAGCCCCTCCTCCACCTGCGTGGACGGCGACAGCTGGGCCAGCAGCGCCCGAAGCGCCTGCGCAGTGTCCTCCGCCAGCGCCGTGCCCCCGGACGCGCACGGCACCACCTCACGGTGCGCCACGCGGTAGCCCGCATCGGCCAGCCGCCGCAGCATCCGCTGTTCGGAGAGCCCCGCGCGCACCGGCGCCTCTCCCGTCAGCGCGCCCATCAGCGCCCGCGCCGAACCGGCGTTGCGCAGGCTGAACACCAGCTCCGCTCCCGGAGCCTCGCGCCGCAGCGCCTCCAGCCCTTCCTCCAGCACCCGCTCGACCGCGTCGCCCTCCAGCACCACGAGCGTCGGCGCGGGTCCCTTGCCCCGCTTCCACTCCGGCCCGGACAGCTCCCGCACGGAGCCGCCCCGAGCCCGCAGGGCCTCCGCCAGCGCAGGCGACGCGCCCACCAGGCACACCGCCGCGCCCGCGTGCGCACGCGACAGCACCAGCTCCATCCACCGCGCGGACGCGGCGGACGGAGGCGCCTCTTCGGACAGAGCGTTCACCAGCGCCTCCGAGCGAACTCCAGATGGTGCCTGAAGTCCGCGATGCCCGCGAGCCGCCGCCCGGGCTTGAGGATGTCGGGCGCCTGGAACGGCTCGCCGCCCAGCTGCGCGTACTCCCGCAGGCGGGCGTTCGTGAAGGCCGCGTCACCGTACTTCGCCCCGAGCAGGGCCGCGCTGCGGCGGACCATCCGCTCGCGCACCGGGCTCTCCTCCCGGGTGACGGTGTAGTGGTGAACCAGCGCGGAGGGCGCCACCCGGATGGACAGCCCGGAGGCCCTCGCCCGCCACGACAGGTCCACGTCCTCGCAGTACATGAAGAAGCGCTCGTCGAAGCCGCCCACCGTCGCGTGCAGCTTCTTCGTCACCAGCAGCACGCAGCCGCTGCACCAGGGCGTCTCGCCCGTCGCCGGATGGTACGGCTTGGGGTGCTCGTCCGGGAACAGCCGGGCCTCCACCAGCCCCGTGTCCCCCCGTTGATCCGCCACCCGCGCCAGCTCCCGCACGCAGTCCGGATGCAGGAGCCCATCCGGGTTCACGCAGACGTAGTACCGCGCCCCACCCGAGCCGAAGGCCTCCGTCATCAGCCGATTGTGCGCGGCGCCGAAGCCCAGGTTCCTCCCGGCGTGACGGTAGTCCGCGTCCGCGTCCAGCCGCTCCACCCGCGCGCGCAGCGTGTCGTCCGGCGAGTTGTCCATCCAGACGACCCGGAACGCGGGCGCACCCGGGGCCTCGCGGTTCCACCGGAGCGACTCCCACAGTCGCTCCAGCTCCCGCTCCGGGTTCCGGTAAAGCACGATGCCCAGCCAGATGCCCGGCCCCCCCCCGTTCGCCGAAGCAGGGCCGCTCACGATCCGACGTCTCGCACTGGCGCCACGCGAGCCGCGGCGCCCTCCACGATCCACCGGTGCGGAGGCCGCGTCAGGCCTCCGTCCCGCACGCCGGAGCGCACCTCGAAGGCGCACGCCGCCTCGCGCTTCTCCCGCACCTGCCCTGCCCTGTCGCGCACCACCACCGTGAACGCGTAGCGCCCCGCGGTGAGGCCCAGCCGGTCCACCACGAAGCGCACCGTCCCGCTGCCGGCCGCCGCCGCGCAGAAGGGCACCTCCTCCGCGAACGTGTCCGTGGCGTGCACCAGCACCCCGTCCGCCCGGGAGAGCTCGAGCCCCAGGCCCAGCTCCGGCGCGGGCGTGCGCGCGGTGTACGCCACGCTCAGCTCCAGGCCATCCTCGGTGTCCACGGACTCCACCGCCGCGCCGTCCCGGCCCAGCAGCCGCACCGCGTCCACGGTGAGCGGAGACGGTTCGGCCTGGGGCGCCGCCAGCGACGGCAGCGCACCGCCGTCCGACGCCAGCGCGGGCGCCTCCATGGACATGCCGCGCTCCTCCGCCAGCGCCACCGCGCGACGGTAGCTGCGGATGACGTCCGCGGGCGGACCGAACTCGCGGATGCGCCCGGCGTCGATCCACGCGCCCAGGTCGCACCAACGCTCCAGCGTCCCCAGGTCGTGGGTGACGATGACGATGGTCTTCCCGGCCCGCTTGAACTCCGTCATCTTCGCCAGGCTCTTCTTGCCGAAGTGCTCGTCACCGACGGCGAGGATCTCGTCGATGATGAGGATGTCCGGATCCACGTGCGTGGCCACGGAGAACGCCAGGCGCATGTACATGCCGCTGGAGTAGGTGCGCACCGGCTCGTCGATGAAGTCGCCCAGCTCGCTGAAGGAGATGATCTCCTCCATCCGCTCCTTCACCTCCGCGCGCGACATCCCCAGGATGATGCCGTTGATGAGGATGTTCTCCCGGCCGGAGAAGTCCGGGTGGAAGCCCGCGCCCAGGTCCAACAGCGCGCTGATGCGCCCGTTGATGTCGATGGTGCCCGTGGTCGGCGTGTAGATGCCGGAGATGAGCTTGAGCAGCGTGCTCTTGCCGGAGCCGTTGCGCCCGATGATGCCCACCGTCTTGCCGCGGGGCACCACCAGGTCAATGCCCCGGAGCGCTTCGATCATGGACTTGCCGTCCGTGTCGCGCTGGCCACGCAGGAGGCGGATGAGCTCCGACTTGATGGTGGTGTACTCGCGCCGGATGGTGCTCTTCCGGAAGCTCTTCACCACGTTGCGGAGCACGATGGCGTCCGGAGACGCAATGGCGGTGGTCATATGAACTCCGCGAAGTCCTCGCGACGGCGCTCGAAGATGCCCGCCGCCACCCACAGCAGCGCAGCGGAGATGCCCATCCACATCAGGAGCGGTCCGGGCTGCGGCAGCTGGTGTTCGTAGAAGATGGCCTGGTACGACGTCACCATCACCGCCATGGGGTTGAGCAGCACGATCGGCCCCCGGGCCGCCTCCGGCAGCGAGTCCACCCGGTAGAACACCGGCGTGACGAAGAACCACATCGTCAGCAGGTTCGCGATGATCTGCTGCAGGTCCCGGAACGTCACGTTGAGCGCGGACACGATGTAGACCAGCGCCACCGTCATGCACAGCTGCGTGAGCAGCACCACCGGGAACGCCACCACGTGCCAGCTGGGCACGTAGCCCAAGAGCAGCCCCAGCGCGACCATCAGCGGCAGGGACAGCACGTAGTTGCACAGGTTGGTCACCACCACCGTGGCCGGCAGCACCTGCGCGGGGAAGCGCACCTTGGTGAGCAGGTCGCGCCGGTCGCTGATGGCGCTGGCCCCGGTCCCCAGCGACGTGGAGAACCAGATCCACGGGAGCAGACCTATGAAGACGAAGAACGTGTACCCGGGGATCTTCTGCCGCATGTAGACGGTGAAGAGCAGCGAGTAGACGCCCATCTGGAGCATCGGGTTGAGGAACGTCCAGAAGAAGCCGAGCACCGAGTTCCGGTACCGCGCCTTCAGCTCGCGCTGGGTCAGGCTGAGCAGGAGGCCCCGGTACTGGTAGAGCTCACGGAGGTTGCGAAGCATGCGGCGCCATCCATACCTCATGCCCCCGGAAGGTGTCAGGCATGGGACTCCAGCCATCCGCGCGAAAGCCCGTCTGGCCGGCAGCCCTCGCGCGCCCTCGGAGAGGCCATCTTGGAAAAGAAAAAGGCCCCCTGGTTTCCCAGAGGGCCTTTGAT
Organism: Corallococcus sp. AB032C; assembly: GCF_003668935.1. Taxonomy (NCBI): domain Bacteria; kingdom Pseudomonadati; phylum Myxococcota; class Myxococcia; order Myxococcales; family Myxococcaceae; genus Corallococcus; species Corallococcus sp. AB032C. Next base: position 40,704 of record NZ_RAWP01000077.1, read on the forward strand.
TGGAGCGGGAAAAGGGATTTGAACCCTCGACCCTCGCCTTGGCAAGGCGATGCTCTACCGCTGAGCTATTCCCGCATCAGGGACTGCAGTGCTGCGTGCTTCGTTTGGAGCGGGAAAAGGGATTTGAACCCTCGACCCTCGCCTTGGCAAGGCGATGCTCTACCGCTGAGCTATTCCCGCATCAGGTGCCGCTGTGCTGCTTGCCACCCGCCGGTCGGTGCCGCGCCGGAGGTGGGGTGCGATATACAGAGGCCCTTCGGGCACGTCAAACACTTTTCGCATCCGGATCCGTGCTGCCCCGGCGGGCGAGCATGTTGAGGAACGCGCGGAAGTAGACGACGGCGCTCCACACGGAGAACGCACCCGACAGGTACACCAGCACCTTGCCCACCTGGTTGTAGTCCACCGTGACGACGCGGAAGCCCACGTCCAGCGGGTGCACGTAGTGGACGCACAGGGAGATGATCCCCACCAACTGGAGGGACGTCTTCCACTTCCCCTCCTGCCCCGCGGCGATGACCATGCCTTCACTGGCGGCGATGGTGCGCAGGCCGGTGACGATGAACTCGCGGGCCAGCAGCACGATGACGACCCAGGCGGCGATGCGGCCCAGGCGCACCATCATCACCAGGGCGGCCATGGCGATGAGCTTGTCCGCCAGCGGATCCATGAACTTGCCGACGACGGTGATGAGGTTCCAGCGGCGCGCCAGGTAACCGTCAATCACGTCGGTGATGGCGGCCACGGCGAACACCAGGCCGGCCAGCAGCGAGTGCAGGGGGTCCGCGTCGTAGGTGAGCCAGACGAACACGGGGATGAGGAGGATGCGCCCCAGCGTCAGCATGTTGGGCAGGTTCCAGAACTCCTGCACCAGGATGCTGGGACGGCGGGACGCGCGGCGGCGGGCCCGCTCCTCGCGCTTGCGCTGCTTCCTGAGGGCTCGCTCGGTGGCCATGGGCGCGCGTTCTACCGGACCCCGAGTGCGATGAGGGCAAATCCTTCACCGCCCAGATCCACCGCCGCCTTCAGTGTCTCCCCGCCAGCGGATGTCACGAGCGGCACCACGCGGGGCGTGAGGTTGCCCACCCAGCCCACCAGGTGCGTGAGGGGCACCGTCACTGGCTGGTCCATGGCCACCGGCACCGAGCGCAGCGGGCCCGTCAGGCTGAGCAGCACCCGCCCCTGCCCGCGCAGGTGCACCAGGTCCAGGTCCTGGGCCAGGTCCGACGGCACGCGGCCGTTCTCGAAGACGACGGGCTCCTCGAAGGCGAAGACGCACGCGTCGCGCAGGTAGACGGACTCGTCATCCAGGGAGATGGCCACCCACTGCCGCCCGGACACGGGCTCCAGGTGCAGCGTCCCCTGCCCCCGGGCGCGCACCATGGACTGGTCGCCCTCGCCAAAGGGCTTGTCCGTGGCCCGGCCCCGGAAGCGCTTCATCTCCGGCTCGAAGGTGACCTGCCCGCGCACGGCGATCAGCCCCTCCAGGCGCGTGAGCAGCTCGCCTTCCACCGCGAGCGCCATCGCGGACGCACTCTGGGTGAAGGACTGGCCCGGCACCGCGCCCGGCAGCGCCACCGAGGGCACCCACGCGGTGAGCACCGGCGGACTCACGCCCGTTCCGGCATCAGGCGAGGAAGGCGGTTCGGCGGAGTGGGTCACCTGAAGCGACCCGATGGACCGGGTCAGCTGGAGCGGCTCGGCAGACCGGGTCGCCGGGGGCGGCTCGCTCGTGGCCAGCGCGGCGAAGGTCTCCGCGAAGGCGTCGCCGGGCTCCGACTCCAGGTCGGACGCGAGGACGGGCGGCTCCTCGGAGACCTCGATCTCCTCCGACACCGGCGTGGGGGGCAGCTCGTCGGCGACCTCGACGTCGTCACCGGAGGTGTCCGCGTCCGTGGTGGCGGCGAGCTCCGCGTCTTCGTCAAAGAGGCTCTCGCCCGCGGCCAGGCTGGGGTCCTCGTCCTCCTGGGCCTGGGTCCCGGCGTGCGAGGTGAAGGCGTGGTCATCCGTGGGAGCAGGAGGGCCCTCGTCCTCCGCGAAGCGCATGTCGTCGTCCGGCGGCTTCGCGGCGACCTGGGGCGGCGGCGCGGCGGCGGTGCGAGGACTGCGCGGCGCCTCATCCAGACCGAACTGGGCACCCCAGTCACTCTCGCCGGAGCTGGACGCAGGCGGCGCGGCGGTCTCCTCTTCCTCCTCGCGCGGACGGGCCGGCATGGGGGCGGAGGGAGGACGGCTGTAGACCTCCCCGGCGATGGCGCGCGACATCTTCTCCGCCATGGCGTCGCTGCCAGACAGGAGGAAGTGCTCGCGCGCGCGGCCGTACTCGCCCATCTGAGCGAAGGTCAGGCCCAGGTAGTTGTGGGCCTTCTTGTGATCCGGAGCCAGGTCGGTCGCGGTCTCGAACTCGCGCGCCGCTCGCTGGAGCGCGTTCGTCTTCAAGTAGACGAGCCCCAGGTTCACGCGCAGCGTCGGGTCCACCGGGTTGTCCCGCACGAGCATCTCGTACAGGTCGGCGGCGCGGTCGAAGAGGCCCAGCTTGAAATACGTCAGGCCCAGGAGGTTCTGGGCCTTCTCATGGCGCGGCTGGAGCTGGTGCGCACGCTCCAGGAAGTCCTTCGCTTCGGTGACCTTGCCGGCGCCCAGCAGCTCGCTCCCGCGATGGAGCTGCTGCAGGAACTCCTCGTCAGCGGGGCCCGGTGGCTTCGTCCCCTTCGTGCGCGTCGTCATTCTCGGGTGTGGGCTCACGGCTGCTGGCCTCGGCCTGGGCGAGCCGCTCGCGCTCCTTGTAGTGTTGGTAGAGCTGGAGGACCTTGCGCACGTAATCCTGCGTCTCGGCGTACGGCGGCACCTGGCCTCCGTACTTCTTCACCGCGTCCGGTCCAGCGTTGTAGGCGGCGACCATCTTCACCATGTCGCCGTCGAACATGTTGGCCAGCACGCGCAGGTAGCGCACGCCGCCCTCGATGTTGTCCTTCGAGTCGAAGATGTCCTTCACGTACATGTCCGACGCGGTGCCCGGCATGAGCTGCATCAGCCCGCTGGCGCCCTTGTGGCTGAGCGCGTTCGGGTTGAAGTTGCTCTCCGTGTGCATGATGGCGCGCACCAGCGCCGGCGGGATGCGGTAGCGCAGCGCCGCGGTGGTGATGTGCGGATCCAGCTCCGTGGGCGTCCGCGAGCGGCCCCGCACGGGAGCGGACTTGGCCGGCGCGGGCGTGAAGGTCCCGGACAGCTTGCGGGCCTTGCGCGCGCCTCCGGGCGGCACGTTCGTGTAGACGATGGTGCCGTCCTTCTCCACGTAGCTGTAGATGCCGTCCGAGGCAGCGGCCGGCAGGGCGGCGGTCAACAGGACGACGAGGGCGGTCAGGACACGCATGGCGGCGGTGCGAAACCTTAGACAACGCCCGGAAAGTCCTCAAGAAAACGCCTTGTTTCCAGCACTTACCGCCATTAAGCCTGTTGGCCATGCCCCATCGGTTTGATTTTCTGGTCATGGGCGGCGGCGTGGCCGGACTGTCGTTCGCCCTCCAGGCGGCACGGCACGGCACGGTCGCCGTGCTCACCAAGCGCGAGCGCGGCGAAGGCAACACCGCCTACGCCCAGGGGGGCATCGCCGGGGTACTTTCCCCCACGGACACCTTCGATTCGCACATCGAGGACACGCTCGTGGCGGGCGCGGGCCTGTGCCACCGCGACGCGGTGGAGGTGACGGTGCGGGAGGGGCCCGCGCGCCTCAAGGAGCTGGTGGCGCTGGGCGCGGCGTTCGACCAGCGCGGCGGAGAGTTCGACCTCACGCGCGAGGGCGGCCATTCCGCCCGCCGGATCATCCACGCGGGCGACATCACCGGCCGCGAGGTGCAGCGCGCGCTGCTGGCCGCGTGCGACGCGCAGCCCAACATCACCTTCTTCCAGAACACGGCCGCCATCGACCTCATCCTGGACCGGCGTCCGCACACCTCGGCCGGCAGCCGGTGCCTGGGCACGTACGCGCTGATGGAGGACGGCTCCATCGAGCGCTTCCTCTCCAAGGTGACGGTGCTGGCCACGGGCGGCGCGGGCAAGGTGTACCTCTACACGTCCAACCCGGACGTCGCGACGGGCGACGGCGTGGCCATGGCGTACCGCGCGGGCGCGCGCGTGGCGAACATGGAGTTCTACCAGTTCCACCCCACGTGCCTCTTCCACCCGGAGGCCAAGAGCTTCCTCATCAGCGAAGCGCTGCGCGGCGAGGGCGGAAAGCTGCGGCTCAAGGGCGGCCAGACGTTCATGGACCGCTACCACCCCATGCGGGACCTGGCCCCGCGCGACGTGGTGGCGCGCGCCATCGACGCGGAGCTCAAGCGCACGGGCAATGACTGCGTCTACCTGGACATGACGCACCTGGGCCGCGCGTACCTCACCGAGCGCTTCCCCAACATCTACGCCACCTGCAAGGCCTTCAACATCGACATGGCGGTGCAGCCCATCCCCGTGGTGCCCGCGGCCCACTACCAGTGCGGCGGCGTGGTGACGGACCTGCACGGGCGCACCAACATCCCGGGCCTCTACGCCATCGGCGAGGTGTCCTGCACCGGCCTGCACGGCGCGAACCGGCTCGCGTCCAACTCGCTGCTGGAGGGCCTGGTGTACGGCCACCGCGCGGTGCAGGTGGCCTCGGAGGAGCTGTCCTCGCTGACGCTGCCGAAGGAGGACCCTCCAGCCTGGGACTCCGGCAGCGCGGTGGACTCCGACGAGAGCGTGGTCGTCACCCACAACTGGGATGAGATCCGCCGGCTGATGTGGAACTACGTGGGCATCGTCCGCACGGACAAGCGGCTGATGCGCGCGCGGCGGCGGCTGGAGCTCTTGCGCGAGGAGATCCGCGACTACTACTGGCGATTCAAGGTCACCCGCGACGTCATCGAGCTGCGCAACATCGCGGAGGTGGCGCACCTCATCGTGGACTGCGCCAGCCGCCGCAAGGAGAGCCGGGGCCTGCACTACACCTTGGACTACCCCCACACGGACGAGCATCAGGGCACGCGCGACACCGTCCTTTCGCGGGAGCTGTGAGAACCCATGTCCCGTCCGCGCCGCATGCTGGATGACCTCCCCGGCCCCTCCGGGCTGGGAGATGAGCAGGCCCCTGCGCCACGTGGACAGGGCGGGGACGGACCGCCCCCGGGGCCCCAACAGCCCCGGCCCGCGCTGCCCACGCCCTACGTCAGCTTCGCCATCATCGCGGGCGCGGTGGGGATGTTCGTCCTCAGTCGGTCCCTGGGCCGGCCGCTGATCATCGACGGGACGAACTACGGCATCGTGGGGCCGCTGGCGCTCTACGGGCCGTGGGTGCAGGCGGGCGAGTACTGGCGCCTGCTCGGCATGGTGTTCGAGCACGGCGGCGCGATGCACCTGCTCTTCAACATGCTCGCCGTCTATTCGCTGGGCGCGTCGCTGGAGCGCGGCATCGGAAGCCTGAGGTTCCTGGGCCTGTCGCTCGTCACCGCGCTGGGCGGCTCCGCGTTCGCGCTCTTCTTCAACTTCGACATCGTGACGGTGGGCGCGTCCGGAATGATCCTCGGCTGGGGCGGCGCGATGCTGCCCATCCTCAACCAGCAGGGCCGCCGGGATCACATGTTCTGGCTCGTGCAGGTGGCGGTCATCAGCCTGCTGCCCGGGGTGAGCTGGGCGGGGCACCTGGGCGGCTTCGTCTTCGGCCTGCCGTGCGGCATGGCGCTGCGCATGGGCCCGAAGGTCTACTCGCGCGCCATTCCCGTCCTGCTGTTCATCGCCGCGGCGCTGGCCGTGGTCGCCGCCCATCCCGGGCGCCTTGGAGGCCTTTGACGATGGCTGAACCCACCGTGCGCAGCGTCTGCGTCTTCTGTGGCTCGCGCTCCGGCGTGCGCGCCGAGTACCGCGAGGCCGCTTCCAGGATGGGGGCCGCGCTGGCGAAGCGGGGCCTGACGCTCGTCTACGGCGGCGCCAGCGTGGGGCTGATGGGCGCGGTGGCGGACGCGGTCATCGCCAACGGCGGCAAGACCGTGGGCGTGCTCCCCCACTTCATGGACGCGAAGGAGTTGGCCCACCCGCGGCTGACGGAACTGCACCGGGTGGACTCCATGCACTCGCGCAAGGCGTTGATGGCCGAGCGCTCGGACGCCTTCGTCGCCCTGCCCGGCGGCTTCGGCACGCTGGACGAGCTCTTCGAAATCGTCACCTGGGCGCAGCTGGGCCTGCACCGGAAGCCCATGGGCCTCCTGGACGTGGACGGCTTCTTCCAGCCGCTGCTCGCGATGGCGAAGCAGATGGTGGAGGCGGGCTTCGTCCCGGAGACACAGGGCGTGCCCTTCGCGGTGAATGCCTCGCCGGACGCGCTCCTGGACCGCCTGCTCGCGGGGCCCACGATGCCGCTCACGTCGAAGTGGCTGAAGGACGGCCAGCAGACCTGACGGCCGTCCCGCCGCGTTCAGCGCGCGTGGACCTTCAGCTCCGCGTTCCCCAGCGACGAGGCGACGCGGAGCATCACCTGCTCGGTGCCCTCGGGGATGACGGGCTGCCCGTCCGAGAACGTCTTGGGGAAGCGCACGCGGTAGCCCACCCAGAAGAGGCTGGCGTAGGGGTAGTAGGCGCGCACGTTGAGGTCCGCCCGGCCCAGGCGGCGGATCTCCATGGGCGTGATTTCGCCCCCGGGCGTCACCAGCGCGATCCGCCAGATGCTGTTTCGGTGGGCGAAGTCGTCGTAGCGGTAGTCGTTGACGTGCACCGCCAGGAAGAACTCGTGGAACTTCGCCGCGTCGGCCAGTTCCTCCGCCAGCAGCTGCTCCACCTTCGCCGCGGGCAGCGTCTGGAAGATGGCGCGGCGGTGGATGCGGGCCTCGCGGAACGCAGGCGTCTGGAACGTGGCCCCCGCGAAGACGCGCGTGTCGAAGCCGTCGTAGATCTCCTTGCGGTCCGAGTACCGGTCCAACACCGCCATGTAGGCGGACTCCTGCTTCGGGTCATCCAGCGTGGGCGCGGGCTCTCCGACGATGGGGGGCGAGGTGGAGCAGCCGCCCAGCACGCCCAGCAGCACCGCGGCCAACAGCAGCCTTCTCACGGGATGAAGTCCTTGCGCGTGAACAGCGTGGTGAGGCGGTGGCCGGCGGACTCCACGGCCTCGCGTCCGCCCTCCAGCCGATCCACCAGCGCGAAGGCGCCCAGCACCGTCAGGCCCTCCAGCTTCGCGCGCTCAATCGCCTTGATCGTGGACGCGCCCGTCGTCACCACGTCCTCCACGATGGCCACAGGGGCGCCGGGGCCCAGCGCGGACAGGCCTTCAATCCACTGGCCGGTGCCGTGGCCCTTGGGCTCCTTGCGCACGATGAACGCGTGCAGGGGCTTCTGGCCGCCGCCCTCCAGGAAGCTGGTCAGGCTCACCGCCGACGCGAGCGGATCCGCGCCCAGCGTCAGCCCGCCCGCGGCCACCGCCGACGGAGCGTCGCGCCGGATGGCCTCCAGGAACAGCCGGCCGATGAGGTAGTGGCCCTCGGCGAGCAGCGCCGTGCGCTTGCAGTCGATGTAGAAGTCCGACTCCTTGCCGGAGGAGAGCACCACGCGCCTGCGCTCGAAGGAGCGCTGCGTGAGCACCTCCAGGAGCCGGGCGCGGTCGCGTTCGAGCGTTTCCGCCATGGCCTAGAGACCCTCCAGGTACGTCACCAGCTGCGCCGAGTAGCGCAGCTGCATCAGCAGTTCCGCCTTGCGCGATTCGTCCAGCGCGGCGAACACGTCCGCGAGCAGCGAGAGGTCCTGGTTGAGGGCACCCATGCGCTGCGCGACGTCCACCGCCAGCTCGTCCGCGTCGATCTCCTCCTCGACGCCCTCCGGAGCCAGCGTCTCCTCGGTGGCGAGCGCCTTCTCCAGCATGTCGCGAACCGGCGCCGTCAGCCGGCCTTCGGCCTCCAGCGACTCGCGCTTGGCCTCCAGCACGTCGTGCTCCACCGGCGAGGCGTGGATGGCCTCCGCCAGGGACAACAGGAGCGCGTCCTCGTCGGACAGCTCCTCGTGCACGCGCACCTGGACCTGGTCGCGCTTGAGGAAGCGCAGCGCCGCCACGCGCCGGAAGCCGCAGATGAGCTGGTAGTGCTCCTCGCCGCGCGGGCGCACGTCCACCGGGAACAGCTGGCCCAGCCGCGCCAGGTCCGTCGCCAATTCGGACACGTCCCCTTCGTCCCGCAGGCGGAAGGTGGTGTCCTCCTCCAGTCGCTCCAGCGGCAGCACCATCGCCGTCACCTGTCCCATCACGCGCGGCTCAATGGCCTGCGCGTGGGGCTCCCCATCCGAAGTCGCCGCGCCGTCGTTGGCGCCTTGTTCCAAACCTTCGCCGGAGCCCGCGTCCTCCTGGCTCGCACGGCTCGCCACGTCCCAGATGCCGGCGCTCAGGAGCGCGTCGTCCGCGCCCGACACCGGACCGGAGCTCGGCTCCGCCACCACGTCCTTCGCCTCCCCGCCACCGTCGCTGCCCGTGGCGGAGGCCTCCTGGACGCTCTCGCCCGAGGACAGCTCCACGTAGCGGCCGGGGCCCACAGAGGCCTCCGCGTCCGCCGGGGTGCTGGTGCCCTCGCCCTGCACGGTCGCGCCGGAGCCTTCCGGTTCGCCAGCGTGGACGGTTTCTCCACCCGACGTCACGGCGTCCCCGGAGGGAGCCTCTTCCCCGGTGCGGCCCGGCGACTCGTCGCCCTCGGTGCGTGCCTCCGGCTCACTGGAGGCTCCGGCGGCCGTGCTGGCCTCGGTCGCGCTCGCGGTGGCCTGCCCACCCTCTCCGGGCAGGTCGGTCTGCGCCCCACCCGCTTCGGCCTGGGGGGCACCTTCCGGCGTCACGTCTCCACTCGCGCCCTCGCCTTGCTTCGGCGCGGACGCGTCAGCCGCTCCCTCCTGCTGGGACGGCATCGCATTCTCTCCAGGTGTGCCCGGCATCCCTTCCTGTCCCTCGGCCCTGTGCTCGGCGTCCATGGTGGCACCCCCGGTTGTTCCACCCGCGCGCCGCCGGAAACGACGGCGCGGCGGGCGGGCTCTAACGGGACTTCTTCACCACGACCTTCTTCTTCGCGCCAGCACCCATCACGCGGGAAAGGGGCGCGCCGGCACTGCTCGCCTGCTCAGTGACTGCCGGACGCGGAGGCTCCGGAGCCCGGGTCGTGGTCGCGGCGGGAGGCGGGGGC
>NZ_RAWP01000078.1:0-49370 GCF_003668935.1 Corallococcus sp. AB032C
GGGGGTGGGCACGGTCCCCGGGGACAGGTTGCCGGGCGAGGGAGCCGCGGTCCCCGGCGCCCCCGTTCCAGGAGCATTCGAGGGGGCTGTCGTGGGCGAGATCTGCGCGCCCGCCACGCCACCGGTGAGCATCATTGCCACTGCGACGACCCTGCCGACTTCTCTGCCCATGCTGTGGTCCGCCTCGTGTGCGTCCGGGCATATCCGGAAGCCCGCGACGGCGCAGCATTTCTGTGCACCTTCCCGGGGGTCCGGATGTCGGCTTCCCTCCAGTCGGCTTGCGCGAGAAGGCGCGTAGAGGGCGTGACAGTCGCGGACATTCCGTTCAGACAGTGCTTGGTGGGCGCGGACAAGGACCGCAGAATCCCGCGCCAGTTTCGACGCCTTCCTTCAAGGAAAACCCATGGCCTACACCGACCGCGTCAAGCAGATCCTCTCCTGGTATCCCTCCGACAATCCCGGCACGTTGACGAACCTGGCGCGCCTGCTGAACCACGGCACGCTCGCGGGCACGGGCAAGCTGGTCATCCTGCCGGTGGATCAGGGCTTCGAGCACGGCCCCGCGCGCTCCTTCGGTCCCAACCCCGTTGGATATGATCCGGACTACCACGCGCAGCTGGCCATCGACTCCGGCTGCAACGCGTACGCGGCGCCGCTGGGCTTCCTGGAGGCCGTCGCGGGCAAGCTGGCCGGTGAGATTCCCCTCATCCTGAAGGTGAACAACTCCGACTCGCTGGCCAAGACGGCCGCGCCCATGTCCGCGGTGACGTCGTCCGTGAAGGACGCGGTGCGCCTGGGCTGCGCGGCGGTGGGCTACACCATCTACCCGGGCTCCGCGGCCCGCAACGAGCAGTACGAAGACCTGCGCGACATCATCGCGGAGGCCAAGTCCTACGGCCTGCCCACGGTGCTCTGGGCCTACCCGCGCGGCGCCCTGAGCAAGGAGGGCGAGACGGCCATCGACGTGGTGGCGTACGCGGCGCAGATCAGCGCGCAGCTGGGCGCGCACATCATCAAGGTGAAGCCGCCCACGGACTTCCTGGAGCAGGCGGAGGCGAAGAAGGCCTTCGAGAAGGCGAACATCTCCACCAAGACGCTCTCGGACCGCGTGCGCGAGGTGGTGCGCTCCGCGTTCAACGGCAAGCGCATCGTCATCTTCTCCGGCGGCGAGGCGAAGGAGACGTCCGCCCTCATGGAGGACATCAAGCAGATCCACCAGGGTGGCGGCTTCGGCTCCATCATGGGCCGCAACGCCTTCCAGCGTCCCCACGGCGAGTCGCTCAAGCTGCTCAAGGACGTGATGAACGTCTTCGCGGGCAAGTAGTCCCCGCGCGAGCACATGCGTGGCGTGGCGCCCTTCCCGGCCTGACTCTTCGCGGGACGGGCGCCAGGCTCGCGGGATCGTTTCGCCGTGAACGCTGGCGGGCTGGCAGGCCCTGGAGCGGCCGGCCTCCCCCGTTCCTCCCCTGGCCTCCCAGAGGGGCTTCGATTACGGAACGGGCATGAGTCACGGTTCCAGGAGGTCCGGCGGGCACGGCGGGAACGCACCCGCGCTGCCACCGGATGACGCCAACCGCGCGGCGGCCCTGGAGGTGCTCGCCGGCGGCGACGAGATGGGCGCCCTGATGCGCTCCATGGACTGGTCGAAGACGCCGCTGGGTCCGGTGGCCTCCTGGCCGCAGTCCCTGCGCACCATCGCCAGCGTGTGCCTCACCTCGGGCTTTCCCATGATGGTGTTCTGGGGACCGCAGGCGGTGAAGCTCTACAACGGCGCCTACAGCCGCATCCTGGGCGGCAAGCACCCCGCCGCCATGGGGAGGCCCGGACACGAGGTCTGGGCGGAGGTCTGGGACGAGATCGGCCCGTGGGTGGAGCAGGTCCGCAGCGAGGGCCGCGCCATCATGACGGAGAACCAGCGCCTCTTCATGGAGCGCAACGGCTTCCTGGAGGAGACCTACTTCACCTTCTCCTATAGCCCCGTCCGCGACGAGTCCGGGGCCGTCAACGGCGTGCTCGACACGGTGGTGGAGACCACCAGCCAGGTGCTGGACGCGCGCCGCCTCCGGACGCTGCAGGAGGTGGCTTCACGCGCGGGCGGAAGCCTCAAGGTCCACGACGCCTCCACGCGTGGCCTGGAGGCGCTCGCCACCAACCCCGCGGACCTCCCGTTCGCGCTGCTCTACCTCGTGGACGCGGACGGCGCCCGGGCGCGGCTGGAGGGGCGCATGGGCCTGGAGGGGGACGGCGCCTTCTGCCCCAAGGAGGTGGGCCTGGAGCCGGGCGCGGCCTCCCCCTGGCCCCTGGCCCAGGTGATCCGCTCCGGGCAGGCCGAGCGGGTCCAGGGACTCAAGGCCCGCTTCGGTCCCCTCCCCCTGCGGGCCGGTGTGCCGCAGCCGGGCTCCGCGCTCGTCCTGCCCATGGCCCGCCCCGGCGAGTCGAATCCCCTGGGCGTGATCGTGCTGGGCATGTCCCCGCGGTTGCCCGCGGATGCGTCGTACCAGTCGTTCCTGGAGCTCGTCGCCGGGAGCCTGGGCGCCGCCATCGCCGGGGCCCGCGCGCACGAGGACGCCCGGCGGCAGGCGGAGGCCCTGGCGGAGCTGGACCGGGCGAAGACGGCCTTCTTCTCCAACGTCAGCCATGAGTTCCGCACGCCGCTGACGCTGATGCTGGGGCCGCTGGGGGACGTGCTCGCGGACGTGGAGCACCCGCTGGAGCCCGCGCACCGCGAGCGGCTGGCGATCGTGCAGCGCAACAGCCAGCGGTTGCACAAGCTGGTGAACAGCCTGCTCGACTTCAGTCGCCTGGAGGCGGGCCGCATGCGGGCCACCTTCGAGCCCACGGACCTGGGCCCGCTCACCGCGGGGCTCGCGAGCGCGTTCGACTCGCTGGTGAAGCGGGCGGGGCTGCGGCTCCAGGTGGACTGCCCTCCCCTGTCCACCTCCGTCTGGGTGGACCGCGATCTCTGGGAGAAGGTCGTCCTCAACCTCCTCTCCAACGCCTTCAAGTTCACCTTCCAGGGCACGCTCACCGTCCGGCTCCGCGAGCGCGACGGCCGGGTGGAGCTGTCCGTCAGCGACACAGGCACGGGCATCCCCACGCACGAGCTGCCCCGCGTCTTCGACCGCTTCCACCGCGTGGAGGGCGCGAAGGGCCGCAGCCATGAAGGCAGCGGCATCGGGCTGGCGCTCGTGCGGGAGCTGGTGGAGCTGCATGGCGGCCGTGTCGCCGTGGAGAGCACGCCAGGCCGGGGCAGCACCTTCACGGTGTCCCTGCCCACCGGCACGGCGCACCTGCCGCCCGAGCAGCTCAGGGCCTCCTCGCGGGAGGCCGTCCGGGCCCCGAACCCGGAGGTCTTCGTCAACGAGGCGGCGCAGTGGCTGTCGGGCGCGGCGGACGACACGCCCGCGCCCGTCCCGGAGGCGCCACCGGGAGTCGTGCGGGGGCACGTGCTCGTGGCGGACGACAACGCGGACATGCGCGACTACGTGCGGCGGTCGCTGGAGGGGCGCTTCCAGGTGACGACCGTGGCGGACGGCAATGCCGCGCTGGAACTGGCACGGCGACACCCGCCGGACGTGGTGCTGTCGGACGTGATGATGCCGGGGCTGGACGGCTTCGGGCTCCTGCGCGCGCTGAAGTCGGATCCGCGCACGGCGCACGTCCCCGTCATCCTCCTGTCCGCGCGCGCGGGCGAGGAGGCGAAGGTGGAGGGCCTCACCGCCGGCGCGGACGACTACCTGGTGAAGCCCTTCGGCGTGCGCGAGCTGGTGGCCCGCCTGGAGGGAACGGTGAACGCCGCGCGGGCGCGCGCCCAGCGCGAGGAGCTGCTCCAGGCGCTCAAGCTGTCGGAGACGCGCTACCGGCTGGCCACCCGGGCCACGAAGGACGCCGTCTGGGACCTGGACCTGAGCACCCAGCAACTCACCTGGAGCGAGGGCGTCCACACGCTCTTCGGCTACCCGCTCGACGCGGTGCCCCCCGAGCTGGACTGGTGGACGGACGCCGTCCACCCGGAGGACCGCGCGCAGGCCGTGGAAAGCCTCCACGCCATCGTGGACTCGCCCGGCGGCAGCGACTGGCGCGCCGAGTACCGCTTCCGCAAGGCGGATGGCACCTATGCCCAGGTGGAGGACCGGGGTTGGGTGGTGCGCGACGCCACCGGAACGGCCATCCGCATGGTGGGCGCCATGCAGGACGTCACCCTGCGCAAGGCCGCGGCGGACGCCCTTCGCCGCAGCGAGGAGGAGTTCCGCACGCTCGCGGAGGCGCTGCCGGAGGCCGTCTTCGTCACCGCCCCGGATGGCTCCGTCGTCTACGTGAACGGCGTGCTGACGGAGGAGACCGGCGTGAGCGCGGAGACGCTGTTGGACCGGGGCTACCGGCACGTCATCCACCCCGACGACCTGGCCTCCAGCGGACAGGCCTGGGTGGAGGCCCTGACGCGCGGCGACCGCTACCAGGCCGAGCACCGGGTGCGCTACCGCGATGGCCTGTATCGCTGGCACCTGGTGCGCGCCATGTCCGTGAAGGACGCGGAGGGCCGGGTCATCAAGTGGGTGGGCACCTCCATGGACGTCCACGAGCTGCGCCAGGCCCAGGCCCAGCAGCAGCAGCGCGCGGACTTCGAACAGCAGCTCATCGGCATCGTGAGCCACGACCTGCGCAACCCCGTGAGCGCCATCCTCCTGGGCGCCGCCAGCCTGATGCGCCGCGAGGAGCTGGACGAGCGCAGCACCAAGGCCGTCAGCCGCATCCAGTCCGCCGCGGAGCGGGCCCACCGGATGATCCGCGACCTGCTCGACTTCACCCAGGCGCGTTTGGGCGGCGGGCTGCACATCCAGCGGCGCGCGTCGGACCTGCACGAAATCGTGGACGGCGTGCTGGAGGAGATTGAAGCCACGCACCCGGACCGGGAGATCCGCCGGCGCCGGAGCGGCAGCGGCCTGGGCGCGTGGGATCCGGACCGGCTGGGGCAGCTGGCCCAGAACCTGGTGACCAACGCGCTGAAGTACAGCCCTCGGGACACCGCCATCCAGGTGGAGACCCACGGCGGCCCCGACGCCGTGACGCTGTCCATCCACAACGCGGGGGCCCCCATCTCCCCGGAGCGGATGAGCCACCTCTTCCAGCCGCTGCAGCGTCCCAGCGGCGAGGTGGACCACAGCAGCCGGAGCATCGGCCTGGGGCTCTACATCGTGAAGCAGTTGGTGAAAGCCCACGGGGGCATCATCACCGTGGAGTCCACCGACGAAGCGGGAACCACCTTCACCGTGCGGCTGCCCCGCGACGTCCCGGCGAGCCCGTAGCGAGGGCGCCGGGGCGTGGCCCTGGCGGGGAGCAGCCCCCAGCGGAGGCCCCAAAAGCGAAAGGCCCGCGAGATTTCTCTCGCGGGCCTCTCTCAATTCAGTGTGGAGCTAACCGGGATCGAACCGGTGACCTCTTGAATGCCATTCAAGCGCTCTCCCAGCTGAGCTATAGCCCCGTCTCTTCTACTGCGTGCTGCCCGTTCCGCCGTGGGGGGCGGTCCGTGCCGTGAGGCGGCGCGACTTCTACGGCTTCTTCGTTCCGGACGCCACAACTTTTTGCGGCTTCGCGACGGTTTTTACCTTCAAACGATCCGCCACCTCTTCTCCTTCCCGAAGGAGGTCGGTGAGGGACGCGGCGTGGTCCGCCGCCGCCTTCTCCGCCGCCGCGATGTTCTGCAGCAGCCGGGCAAAGCTCGCGGGCAGCTCCAGCCGGCCTGCCTGGATGGACTGCCAGACGGCCTCGCCCAGCTCGCGGTGGGTCTGCTCCTTCTTGTCCTTGAGGAAGGCCGCCTTGCCGTTGGCCCGCGCCAGCTCCGTGTTGCGCTCGACGGCTTCCCGCAGCTTGGCCAGCTTGGCCTCGGCCGCCTGGAAGGCTTCGTTGATCTGCTGCATCACTTCGTTCTGCTTCGGATCTGCCGCCACGGCTGTCACCCTCGGGAGAGGAGAAGGTCGTTCGTGCGTAACGTGGCGGCTCGGCGACTGTCAACCCGCCTTGCGGACCAGCCGGGCGGCGAAGAAGCCCCCGCCGGGGACCCGAGGCGGCAGGGCGCGCAGGTAGGGACCGTCCACTCCCACCTGGAGCTCCGGCGCCCAGCCCTCCCCCACCGGCTCCAGGGCGAAGCCCGGGTGTTTCTGGAGGAAGCCCTCCACCACCGCGTCGTTCTCCTCCGGCAGCACGGAGCACGTGGCGTAGATGATCCGCGCCCCGGGCTTCACCTGCGCGGCCACCTCCGCGAGCAGCTTGGACTGCGTGGCCTGGAACTCCGTGATGGCCTTCGCGGAAAGCTTCCACTTCTGATCCGGCTCGCGAGCCAGGGACCCCGTGCCGCTGCACGGCGCGTCCACCAGCACCACGTCCACCGCCTCCAGCGGCACCGGGTGCGGGAACGTCACCTGCTTCAGGCCGAACTCGCGCACGCGGTCGCGCGCATCCGAAAGCCGCCGCTTGGAGCGGTCTCCCGCGAGCACCTTCCCCTTCGCGCCCACCAGATCCGCGAGCCCCAGCGTCTTGCCGCCGGCCCCCGCGCACACGTCCGCCACGGCGAGCCCCTCCAAGGTCGCCCCGGGAGGCAGGCACGCCAGGACGATGAGCTGACTGCCCACGTCCTGCACCTGGAGCCGCCGGGCCTTCATGGTCCGCGACTCGAAGATGCGGTGGCTGGAGTCCGCGACCCGCAGCGCGTCCGGAGCGCAGGGCACCGCCTCCACCGCCACGCCCTCCTCCGCCAGCGCCGCCAGCACCGCGTCGCGAGTGCCCGGGGGCCGAGCGCGGAAGTGCAGCGACGGCTCGTCATCCAGGGACGCCATCAGCCCCGCGAGCGTCGCTTCCGGATACACCTGCGCCAGTCGCTGCGTGAGCCAACCGGGGAACGAGTACCGGGTGGCCAGCCGCTCGATGACGGCCTCCGAGCCCTCCGCCGCGACGGGCTCCACGAGGGGCTTCGTCGCCAGCCCCTCCAGCACCGCGTCATGCAGCGTGCGCGGCCGCACCGGCCCCGGCAGCTTCACCTCCGGCCCGATGCGCGCCCAGCCCTCGCCACAGAAGAGGCGCCGCCAGAGCGTGTAGCGCACCAGCGCTGTATCTTCCGTGAGCGCGTGCTTGCCCGGGGAATGCCCCAGCTGCCGCGCCGCCAGGTCCAACAGCCGCGTGTGCCGGGACAGCTCGCGCGCCGCCAGGGCCACGAAGCGCCGCTCCTGTCCGCCCAGCCCTTCCGCCTCCCGCAGCGCGGTGGCGAGCGCGGCCTTCAGCGGCTCGCCCTTGAGGACGGCGATGTGCGTCTCCACCGCAGCAGTGGCCGCGCGCCGGGACGGACGCCCCAGACGTGACGGCTCATGCGGCGTGGGCCAGAGGGGAATGTCCACGAGTGACCTCTTTGCCTAGCCGCGCAACGGAACGCACACGGCCAGCGCGCCGGCCCGCGTCTTCACCTGGGGCGACGCGCCCTGGGAGAGGAACAGGTAGCACGGCGCGGCGTAACGCTCGCCGTCCAGCTCAAGGTCGCCCTCCAGCAGGAGGACCCCATGGGCGGACCGGGAACGGCTCCAGGGAAAGGCGGCTTCGGCGGCCAGCCGCATCCACATCCGGTCGCTGTCCGGCGCCGAACCGGCACACTTCACTCCGGGTGATGACTCATTCCACTCCGGTGAGTCCCCGTCCACGGGCTCCCGGGCGGCGGCGACCACCTGGCGCTTGAGCGTCAGGAAGCGCTCCACCAGCTCCATGATGTCGTCGACCTGGAAGGGCTTGATCAGCAGCGCGTCCGGCACCGAGGGGTGCAGGACCTGGGCGACCTCGTCCGAACTGGCGGCGCTGACGATGGCCACCGGGTGGCGCTGCCGGCGCGCGGCCTCCAGGACGCCCCGGCCGTCCGTGTGCCCCCCGGCGATGCGCATGTCGGTCATCACCAGCTCGAAGCGGCCCGCCGCCAGGGCGCGCAGCGCTTCGTCGAGGGTGCCCACCGCCTGCACGTCCGCCAGCTCGGAGACCAGCTCTCCCATTCCTTCGCGGAGGCTCGGATCATCCTCGACCAGCAGGACCTTCATCGCATCTTCCAGCGCGGGGAACAGGGGAGCGCTTTCACGTTCGGGCGACCCGGAAAGGACGGCATCTCGGGCGCCGGGTCTGCGTTTGAAGATGGCCCTCCCCGGACTCGAACCGGGACGCGGGGTCAGCCGCAGCGGATTTTGAGTCCGCCTCGTCTACCAATTTCGACAGAGGGCCCCTTGGGTGTGAGCGAGGCGGCCGAACGTATATCGCGCCTTCGGTTCGTGTGCATCCGAAGATTGCGGCTGTCCACGCACACCGCTAAAGGGGCAGCGCATGTACAACCTCCTCATCTCCCTGGCCATCGGGCTGGCGGTCGGCGTGCTGGTGAAGTTCGCCGGCGGCTTCTCGTGGTGGGCCGGCATCGTGCCCGGCGTCATCGTCTTCTTCGCTGCCTACATCGTGCTCGCCCGCCGGGTCTCCACCCGGGTCCAGGCGCTGATGACGACGGTGCAGAATGATCTCCAGGGTCAGCCCGCCAACCAGAAGGAGGCCCAGGGGCGCGTGGACCGCGCCGTCAAGACGCTGGAGCAGGGCCTCGTCTGGGACAAGTGGCAGTTCCTGATCGGGCCTGAGCTCCACGCCCAGATCGGGATGCTGAAGTACATGGTGAAGGACCTGGATGGCGCGAAGCCCCATCTGGAGAAGGCCAGCGGCCGCAACTACATGGCCAAGGCCATGGAGGGCGCCCTGCACTTCCGCCGCAACGACGTGCCCGCCATGAAGACCTCCTTCGAGGCCGCGGTGAAGAGCGGCAAGAAGGAATCCATCGTCTGGGCCGCGTACGCGTGGTGCCTCCTCCAGCTGAAGGACAAGGACAGCGCCCAGCGAGTGCTCGCGCGCGGCGTGGAGCAGAACCCCTCCGACGAGAAGCTCAAGGGCAGCCTCGCCCAGCTGCAGAACGACAAGCGCCTGAAGATGAAGCCCTATGAGCCGCTCTGGTGGCAGTTCGGCCTGGAGGCGCCGCCGATGATGCCGCCCCAGGGTGGCGGGCGCCGCGTGCAGTTCACGAACCGGCGCTGAAGTCCCGGCGAAGTGATGGCCCGGCGCCAATGCAATGGCGCCAGGGCCCCCTTTCGCTGCTCGCCGTAACCCCGTTGAGGCGCCGCCTGGCGCGCGCTTCCGGGGAGTCCTCAACGGATCAGCCGCTCCATCCCCTCTCGGGGCACCGGGTTCGTCAGCGGCCCGCGTCCGGCAATTCCTACCGTGCGCGCGGGCCCCACGCTGCAACGTCTTCCGGCTGTCTTGTTGGCTGTCTCGCCGGCCCCCATGCAACCCCCTGAAAAGAGGCCGTCCCGCGGGTGAAGCGCGGGGCACAGGGCTTGCTCTCGGGCAGGGGCACGCGGGCAATCGGAACGGATGGTTCCCAAAGCCCCCGCGGAGGCGGACGGGCTTGGCAGCCGGAGGTCTCGGGAGAAGTTTGGATGGGTGGGGGTGGGTGCTTGCAGGACGAGGCGGCGGCGGGTGCGCGTGGGGCGCAAGGGCGTGGGGAGCACCTGGAAGGGCGTGGCGCCCGAGACTTTCGGCCTGCCATTTCGGGGCAGGCGAGCGGAGCGAACCAGTTCATGGAACGGCACGGACGCAGCAGTGAGCGCGCGCTCCTGCTCATCATCGAGGACGACATCGGCGTGCGCGAAGGCCTGATGGACCTGCTCGCTCCACGCTTCGACGTGCTGGCCGCTTCGGACGCGGACGCGGGCGTGGAGCTGGCGCGCGAACACCGCCCGGACCTGGTGCTGTTGGATCGCTTCCTGCCCTCCGGGGATGGGCTGGCGGTCCTGGAGACGCTCCAGGGCGACGTGCGCACGGAGATGGTGCCGGTCATCTTCCTCACGGGGGACGCGGACGAGGCGACCCTGGAGCGATGCCTGGAGATGGGCGCCGTGGACTTCATCCACAAGCCGGCGAGCTCGCGCGAATTGCTCGCCCGCATCGACCGCGCGGTTCGCCAGAGCGAGCAGCAGCGCAAGCTCCAGGTGCTGGCGCAGACGGACGCGCTCACGGGCCTGGCGAACTTCCGGGCGCTGTCGGTGCGGCTGGAGGACGAGTTCAAGCGCGCCCAGCGCTACGGCTACGCGATGAGCGTGGTGGTCATCGACCTGGACCACCTGAAGGCCATCAACGACGGCATGGGCCACGACGTGGGCAACCGCGCCATCCTGGCCCTGGCCACCTTGATGCAGGGCAACCTGCGCGAGTCCGACTTCGCGGCGCGCTTCGGCGGGGACGAGTTCGTCGTGCTGCTGCCGCACCAGACGTCGCTGGAGGCCGCGGTGTTCGCGGAGCGCCTGCGTACGGAGCTGCGCGGCGTGAACGTGCAGCGCGGTGACGGGCGCCCGGCGCCCTTCGGTTTGAGCATCAGCGTGGGCGTGGCGGACCACACGGCCGACTCCCCGCGTGAGAGCACGGAGGCCTTGCTGAAGGCGGCGGACGCCGCGCTCTACGAGGCCAAGCGGGAGGGGCGCGACCGGGTGGTGGTGTACGGCCAGTCGGCCCACTCACCGGCGGCGCAGCGGCACTGACGGCGGGAAGGGAACGAGGGCGCGCGATGAGCGGGACCAGCAAGCTGGCGAGTGGTTCGAGGGTGGCGATCGTCGGCGGCGGCATCGCCGGGGCGGGGCTGGCGGCCTCTCTTCTCTTCAACGGCCGCGCGCGGGGCGTGGCCCTGGACGTGCGCGTCTACGCGGGGGGCACCGAGGAGCGCACCGCGCCCCCTGCCCTGCTCACGCCGGAGTGCCGCTCGCGGCTCGCCGCGCTGGGCTGCCGGATTCCTCCGGAGTGGCGCGCGCACGAACTGCGCGGCGTGGAGATCATCTCCCAGGGCGAGCGCGAGCTGCTGCCCTGCGCGGCCGGCGGACTCTGGGTCGTGGATGGCTGGCCCCGCGGCGAAGGTGGCCTGGACATGGTGCGCCACGTGCTGTCCACGGCGGCCAGCGCGCAGGGCGCCCGGTTCGTGAACCGCCACGTGGAGCGCGTGGAGCGGCAGGCGCCCGCACCGGACGCGCCCACGGCGGTGCGCAACGCTGGGCCCCTGGTCGTCCGCGCGCAGGGCAGCGGCGAGCGCTTCCACGCGGTGGCGCTGGCCGCGGGCGCGGGGCCGCTGTTGGGTGACGCCTTCTTCAAGGGCTTCAAGCCGGCGCCGTCCATGCCGGCGGTGCAGGCACGCATCCAGGGCGGGATGCCGGGCCGGGACCTGGCGCCGGTGGCGCGGCTGTGGGTGGCGCCGCTGCCGACCGTGGATGCGCTGTTCCTCATCCCGGGCGCGTCGTCCGTGTACGCGCTGGCCTTTGGCGCGGCGGTGACGCCCGCGGACCTGTGCCAGGTGCTGATGATGGCCGCGCGCGACGGCCTGCTGGAGGAGGGCTTCGAGCTCACCACCCTGGAGACGACGCGCCTGCCCTTCGGCCCCGGCCGCACGCTGGTGGCGCCCGGGCAGTTGGTGGTCGGTCCCGCGGCCTTCGGCCACCCGCTGCAGGTGGGCCTGTCGGAGACGCTGGCGTCGTGCAGTCGCGCCGCGGTGGCGCTGCTGGATGGCGGGCTGGACGCGCCGTCGCTGGAGCGCCGCTACGTGCGCGACGGGCTGGGCGAGTTGATGGAGGACGCGGCGGCGGGTGCGCGCTCCCTCACGTGGCTGCGCCGCGCGGGCAAGCGGGCTCCGGCGGCGTTCGTCGCGGCGCGCGCGAAGCACACGGCGGGCGGCGTGTACGGCGGTGGCGTGCTGGGGTTGAGCTCCCCCACTCCACTGGGCCTCTTGTCCGCGGCGCGCTGGTCCGGCGTGCGCGAGGTGGTGGGCTCATGGCTGCGCACGCCCATCGAGCCCGTGCCCACGCTGGTGCCGGAGGTGGAGCCGGACCTCTACTACGTGGTGGACGACGACGCGGACACGCGCGAGGCGCTCACGCTGCTGTTGGAGAGCACCGGCGCGCGCGTGGTGTCCTTCGCGGACGAGCTGGCGCTGTTCTGCGCGGTGGCGCGCCGTCCGCCCACCGCCATCCTGCTGGACGTGGTGCTGCACTGGGTGGACGGCCTGCGTCTGTGTGAAGGCCTCAAGCAGCACCCGCTCACCCGCGACACGCGCGTGCTGGTGATGAGCGGCCTCAACCGTCCGCACGTGCGTCAGCGCGCGCTCGACGCGGGCGCGGAGGCCTTCCTGCCCAAGCCGGTGAACCCGGACCGTCTCCTGTGCCAGCTCACCGGCCGCGTGCCGGACCCGCTCGGCTCGCCGCGCGACGTCATCCGCGCCTCGGTCGCGGAAACATTCGGCGAAGACCGCTTTGCGTCCTGATACCTACCTGCACGCAACCACGATCACATCGACGGGATAATCCCTACAAACGCATGAAGTTTCGCACTTCATGCTCCATCCAAAGGGAATCCCTCATGCTCGCCTCGAAGCTGTTTCGCGCCGGTCAGACGTCGTCCCGGTTGTTCAAGCACGCCCCGGAGATCACCCGTTCGTTCTCCACGAAGGTCCCGTCGCAGGAGGATCAGGCGCTCAAGCTCCGCGCCGAGCAGAACCGGATCAAGTTCCAGCAGCACGACATCATGAGCGCCATCATGGACGTCGAGGATCGGCGTGACGGCGGCAACAACCAGTTCGCGCCGCGCATCCGGCCGGACGTGGAGCTGACCCGCCGGGACAACTTCCCCTTCAACGAGGTCCAGCCGAAGTACGACACGCCGAAGTCGGCCATCGACCGTGACGGCAAGCTGCAGCCGGTGGATGCGAGGGACCGCACGGTGACGCTGACGGCGCACGTGGACGGCGCGAAGGAGACGAAGGCCCACTCGCCCTTCACGTCCTTCAGCGGCGTGCCCGTGGGCGTGGATGGACAGGCCACGAAGAAGGAGCTCGTGGACAACCCGGACTACGGCAAGAGCCGCGTCGTCCACAACCCGGCGCGCGACGCGAAGGGCGGGGACGTCTTCGATCAGTTCGACATCCAGCGGGACATCCGCACGTCCACGCATCCGGGCCTGGACGAGACGGCCGTGAACCGCAGCCAGCCCGGCACGCCGGTGTGGCAGCCGGAGCCCCTCGAGCGGAAGATCCTGGCGGACGTCGGCGTGGATCCGACCCGGCCCAGCTTCACCTACCGCGAGCGCGCGAGCATGAACTCCGCGCGGGATCAGGAGTACCTGGTGCGCGGCACCATCCACGACTTCTCGCTGGAGCGCCCGGACGCCAAGGGCGACCTGAAGCACGTGTCGCGTGAGCAGTTCGCCGACCAGTTCGACGACGCGCACCAGAAGACGAAGTAGGCCGCGAACCGGTCCGGCGCCAGGCACCGGCGCCGGTCCCCCCGGTCGAGACTTCACCCGCCGATATCCCTACATCACCCAGAGTGAATTGGCGCCAGGGGGTGTCGTCCTGGTGCTCAAGCCTCCACGCGATGCAGTCCCCGCCGCAGGATGAGCGAGCCGGACATCATCGAGATGCCTCGGAAGAAGACGGCGAGCCCCACCATCGTGCCCACGAGCCACACGGAGGACGAGGGCCATCTGGCCATGACGCTGAGGCCCAGGACCAGGGAGATGAGGCCGTAGGCCAGGTCCCATCCCCATTGGAAGTAGCGGTCCATGACGGAGGTGATGACGTGGAAGAGGCCGCTGGCGAAGAAGTAGCCGGCGATCAGCAGCGTGAGGGAGGCCAGCCCCGCGGCCGGGTACATGACGGTGAGGATGCCGACCACGGTGGTGAGGACGCCGCCGAGCATGAAGGACCAGAAGGCGCTCCGGCTTTCGCTGCGTGAGCGGACGGCTGCGGCGATCTCCAGGACGCCGCCAATCACCAGCATCATCCCCACGAAGAAGACGGTGACCATGCTGGTGAAGAACGTGGCGCCCAGCAGCACGACCCCCGCGATCGCCGTCAGCAGGCCCAGGAGGAAGGGGCCGCCCCACATGGCGGAGGCTCCCCGGGAGGGACGGTCCGGCCGGGTCTCCGGCGCGCTTTCAACGTTCGTTCGCATGGCGATCTCCACGGTGATGGCTGCCCACCTCGGGCCCTCGGCCGCATGTCGGTCCGGGAGTGGACGTGGTGGGGGTAGCGCTTCCTCGTGGAAGATGGGAGCGCGACCGGGCGCGAACAATCGGCGCCAGCCGACGAAATGAGGCGGGAAGGCGAGCAGGGGCCAAGATGGCCCGCCGCGCCTAGAGGGCGGGACGAGCGTACGGTGGCGACAGGAACACCGCGCCGGGCTCCTTGCGGAACCAGGTGAGTTGCCGTTTGGCGTAGCGCCGGGTTTCCTGCGCGGTGTCGGCGATGGCCTCTTCGCGGGTCATCCGCCCCTCCACCACGGCGCGGGCCTGCACGTAGCCGACGCTGCGCATGGGCGCCGCGTCCGCGTAGCCCTGCTCCAGCAAGGCCCGCGTCTCCTCCACGAGTCCTCGCGAGAAGAGCGCCTCCGTGCGCGCGTTGATGGCGGCGTAGAGGGACTCGCGCGGAGGGTCCAGCACGTAGAGCTGGAAGGGATAGCGGTCCGGCGCGAAGGCATGGGCGCGGCGGAACTCGGACGCGGGCACGCCTGTCTGCGCGTGGATCTCCAGGGCACGGACGACGCGCACCAGGTCCTGGGGGGGCAGCCTCGCCGCGGTCTCCGGATCCACCCCGGCCAGCCGGCGGTGCACGGCCTCCCTCCCCTGCTCCGCCGCGAGCGACTCCAGCTCCGCGCGCAGCGAAGGCAGGGCGCCGGGCGCGTCCACCACGCCGTGCAGCAGGATGCGCAGGTACAGGCCGGTGCCGCCGACGATGAACACCGGCCGGCCCCGCGAGGCGATGTCCGCGATGGCCGCATCCGCGCGGCGTTGGTACTCGGCGGCGGAGAAGGGCTCGAGCGGATCCACGCAGGAGACCAGGTGGTGCGGCACTGCGGCCAGCTCCTCGACGGAAGGCTTCGCGGTGCCGATGTCGAAGGCGCGGTACACCTGCTGCGAGTCCGCGCTGACGATCTCCCCTCCCGCGTCACGAGCCCAGGCGATGGCCAACGCCGTCTTCCCCGACGCCGTGGGTCCAGCGATCACCGTCAACGGCACCCGCGTCTCAGCCACCAGCGTCCGCCTCCCACGCCCGCTGTAACGCAGACGCGAGGCGAGCGCGAGCCCCCGCTAAGCCAGCCGCGCCCGCACCACCTGCGCCGCGCTGGCATCCCGCGAGAACACGAGCCGGGCGGTCTCCACGGACGACAGCACGCGTCCAGCCGCGCCCACCAGCGCCCCCCGGCCCGCGGACGTGGGCTCCGGCAACAGCGCATTCAGCAGCAGCACGCGGGCCACCTCCCCCGCCCCCTGCGCCTCCCACCGCGAAGCCATGTCCCAGCCCAATGTGCCCACCGCGACGAGCGCCGCCTCGGTGGTCCGGACCGGCACGTTCCAGGGCGTCCCCGCGGCCCGCCACCCACCACCCTCCACGGGCCACACCGCGACCAACTCATCCGCGAGCACCGTCCCGCCCGCCTCGCGCCACAGCCCGCCCAGGGTGCTCTTGCCCGCACCGGAGTGCCCCACGAACAGCGCGGCCCGGCCCTCGTGAACCAGCCCCACGCCGTGGATGAGCAGCCCGCCACGCTTCGCCAGCGCGGACGCGAGCATCACCTTGATCACGTTCTCCACCGGGTACCGCCCCGCACCGATGACGTCCGCAAGGCACCGGTCCGGGGAGAGCAACGCGGAGTACCCGGCGCCCTCCACGCGCAGCGTCCCCGAGTCGCCAGGCTCCAGCCGGGGCAGCTCCTGCACGGTGGGGGGAGCAATCGGACTGGGCGGGTTCCGCATCACCAGCCGGGCATCGGGAGACGCGGCATCTGGAGCGAGGAATGCGCCGAACACTCGCCGGAGCGGACCGGCGAGCGCGTCATCCTCCACGTCGAGCGCCACGGTCCACCCGGCCAGGGTGATCCGGAGCGCGCCGTCACGGGGACCCGACAGGGGGTCCCCGCTGTTCACGGCATGCACTCCGATTCGCCGGGGATGGTGCACATGGACAGCTGCGCCAGCGCGACGAAGGGCTGCTCCCACAGGATGGCGGGAGCCACGTACACGGCGGGCGCGGCCGGCGGCTTCGGCACGGAGGGACCCGCGGGAGGCTGTGAAGGGCGTTGGCTCACGTGATGGCCCACCTAGAAGGGCACCGGGAAGGCACAGATACGACCATCCCCGGTACCGACATGCAACCGGCTCACGGTGTGATCGACGGTCGGCATGCCGATGATCTGCGCCGGACCCACGGTCACCTGCCCGGTCTCGGTACCGGTCGCGAGATCGAACTGGTGCACCTTGCCGTCCGCGGCGCCAACGTAGGCGCGCACCACGCCATTGAGGTTGAGGGTGAAGACACCGGTGGGGCGCGCTGCGACGGGTGTCGACCACAGCAGCTCAGGCACGTTGGTCCCGTGCGACTCGACCACCTCATAACGCTCGATCTTGTTGTCGTCCGTGGTCACGACGAAGCCCCGCCCCTGGGGGCGCGCGAACTGGCTGAATGCCGAAACCAAGTTGGACCGGACGGCGACCGTCCAGGCCGTCGTGGGTGTGGTCGGATTCACGCCGTGCACGCTGCCGTCATTGGCGGTGACCAGGATCTGGTTGCTCGTGGCGTTGCGGACCACGCCGAACTCCAGGTCGCCCAGCTCCAGCCGCGCCACCTCCGCGCCCGTGAGACTGCTGAGCACGCGCAGGGTGTATGAGCTCACGCCTGACCTGGTCGGCACGTAGAGCCGGTTCGTCGTGTAGTCCACCAGCATGCCGCCGCTCACCATGCCCAGATCCCCGGGCCGATAGCGCCAGATGAGCGCGCCGGTGGCCGCGTTCAACGCGACCACCTGGTTCTGCGTGGCCGTGTTGTGCGTGGCGAAGATGGCCAGGTCCACGTTCGAGTACGTCGTCCGGTACTCCGGATTCGCGTAGTCGAGCAGCTGCGTCACGGGGAACGAGTTGAGACGCCCCAGGTCCAGCGTGGTGTTCTTCCACAGGAACTCGCCCGTGGCCGCGTTGAGCACCGCCGGCACACCCGTCTCATCACCCACGACGAGCCACTGCTGCCCGGGCCGCCCCAGCAGCGGCACCACCGGGAAGCGGCTGCCAATCGTGCCCGGCAGCTTCACTGGCCGGAATCGCTCCGCGCCGTCCTCGGTCGGGTTCGCGGTGTTCGTGAGGACGCCCACCACCGAGTCGTTGAAGGAGCTGAAGATGCCCACGCCCAGTTCGGTGACGGGCTGGTACCGCGAGGCCAGCAAGCCCACCGAGTAGCACCACAGCGGGTTGCCCGGCACGCGCGCCTGGGGAGTGGCCAGCAAGCCCACCGAGGTGGGCTGGTTGCCCGGCCCGTACCGCAGCTGATCATCCGCGTTGAACACGCGGTAGAAGTACGTCGTGCCGTTCGTCACCGCCGTGTCCGTGAAGGACGACGCGGAGCTGAGCTCGTCCACGTACGCCACCGTGGCGTTGCCCAGCACGTCCCCCACCGCGTAGCGCACGCCGAGGGTGGGCGCGGTGTTGGGCGTCGCGCCCTGGGCGCGCAGCGCCAGGGTGCCACCGTGGTTGAAGGGGTTGTCCCACGTGAGAGTCACGCTGCCGTCGCGGGCCACGCCGGTGAGGCGCCCCACGTCCGGAGCCGCGGTGTCCTTGAGCAGCGTCATCGTCGCCTCCACGCGGATGCGCGGATCGTTCCATCCCTGGTTCAGCTCCAGCCGGTGGCGGAACGCCGTTTCCGAGTCGACGGCGGCGAAGCCCGAATAGGTGATGCGGAAGGTAGCCTCGCCGCCCACCGGGATGCCGGACTCCGACTCCCAGAGGTAGCCGGCCGTTTCCGTGTAGACGTTCCAGTCCCCGGACGCCTGGGGGCCCGACGCGGCCACCGAGAAGTAGTTCACCGCGGGCTTGAACAGCCTCACCTCGTAGATGGGCAGCGGGCCCCGGTTCTGCACCGTGTACGCCACCGTCACGCCCGTGGCCGCCGTGGACACCGTCTCATGGCTCAACCGCACGCGGTGCTCCACGATGCGGCCCTTGCGCGCCGTGACGGCATCCCCCGCCACCGCCGAACCGTTATGCGTCCCGTCCACCTGCGCCTGGAACTGGTAGCGGGCGCCGGGCGTGCCCGACACCTGGTAGCGCCAGGTGAACTGCCCGGAAGCGCCCGGAGCCAGCTGCGCCACGCTCTCCGGCGACGGCCCGGCCACGAGCGACGCCGTCGCGTTGCCCAGCAGCACCGGCGCGCGCGGGCGCACCTGGGTGTATGTGTTCGTGGTGGAGGTGTTGAGCACCGTCAGGCGCAGCGTCACCTGATCACCGTCGAACGCGTCCACGATGTCCATGTCCGCCGACGCCACCAGGTTGCCCACGTCCGCCACGGGCGAATCCACGAGCGGGGCGTTCGCATTGGTCGCGCGAGCCCGGACGCGCGCGGCCACGGCGCCTGCGGCGGTGGGCCGCAGGTTGACCGCGATGACGCCCGCGGACCGCACGGCCACGGGCAAGCTGGTGGCGGGGCTCTTGCTCGCGGTGGTGAGCGGCACACTGCTCGTGGAGGTGGGGTTGTCCACGAGCACCGAGGCGGATCCCGTCGTCCCCCGGTTCTCCACCACCACGCGCGCCACGGTGTTTCCGTTGACCGCGAGCATTCGCGGAGCCAGCGTCACGTTCGCGGCCAGGATGCCGCGAGTCCAGGCGGTCATGCTGGCGACGTTGTACGTGTAGCTCGTCCCGTCGCACTGGTCGCGGGCGTACGTCCCCGCCATAAGGCGCTCGCTGGTGCTATCGTTGGTGCGGTTCGACGGGCCCACCACGCTCAGCACGAAGCGCGCGGACTCAGTGCGAGCCAGGCCGCGCCCCTCTTCCACGCAGCCCAGCGTGGACTGGAAGGTGATGCGCCGCTCGTTGGCGTCGATGTAGTCGACCTTCCAGTTCGGGTTCGCCTCCGCCGGCAGGCCGCCCAGGAGCTGGTAGCCCGCCGGCAGGACGAAGGACACCTCCGACAGGCGGGCGTCGTTCGTGCTCGTGGACGTGTTCGTCACCTCCACGACGAGGTCGGACGCGTCGTCCATCACCACGCGAGCGACGGTCTCCCCGGCGGAGGGGACGGGGCGTACGGTCCAGGTATGGGTCTGGGAGAAGCCCACCGCGGGCAACAGCACGGCGAGGAGCGCGAGGATGCGGACGTTCATGGCGTGCCTCACGTCACGGCTCCAGGGTGAAGGACGTGGCGGCCAACTGCACCCCATCCAGGAAGAAGCGCACCTGCCAGGTGCCCGTCATGCGCGTCATGGACACCGGCGTGCCCGCCACCGGCAGCGAATAGCGCAGCGTGCGCGTCTCCTCCGGTGGCGCCTCCACCGTCGCGCTCCGCTTCTCGTACGGACGCCCGTCTGGCGCGATGAACTCCACGTCCACCTGGCCCTTGTTCCGCACGCCGCTCACCACGAAGTCCACGTCCACCTGCAGCACCTCGGACAGGGCCGTGGGCTGGGAGCCCACGACCTCCGCGCTCCCGGTCGGGGGCGGCAGCGGCACCGGCGGCGGCTCCTCCTCCACGACCTCGTCCGGAGGCGGCTCTTCCGGAGGCGGCTCTTCGCCCGTGGGGGCAGCAGGCGGCGGCCGGGCAACGCTCCCGCCACCGGCCAGCACGTCCGTTGGATCCACGGGGGTGACGGAGCCGCTGCCCTGCCCCGGCTTCACGGCCGACGGCGGCGGCAGGGGAGATACCCCTTCCGAGCACGCCGACAGCACCATCGCTCCCGCCAGCACGGCCACGAGCGCCCGCATCATGTCTCCTCCAGAGGCGCGGCACCGGCCGGCGCGCGCACTTCGTCCAACAGACCTCGCCGCTGGAGTTCCTCCAGGAAGCCCAGCGTGTCGGCCAGCACCGGACCGACGTCGGTCGAAAACTCGGAAGCCACCTGCTCCGCCACCGCCCGGGCCGTGCGCTTTCCGTCGCACAGCGCCCAGATGCGCGCCGCCGTCGGGTTGAGCCCGCGCAGCGTGCGCCCCTCCGCGTCCAGCACCAGGAAGTCCGCGCCGAAGCCCTCCCCCGAGGTCCCCAAACGCTTCCGGGGAACGCTGCCTTCCTGAAAGCTCATGCGCGGCCCGTCCTTCCCAGCCACGCAGCCACCTGGCGCTTCAGCGTCGCGCGCCAGCGACCCAGCCGCTGGGGCCCCACGTCCCAACGGTCCATCTCCAGCAGCGTGCCGCCCCGGCGCACACGCCGCGCCCGCCCGAGGATACGGACGAGAGGCAGCGGCGGATCTTCCATGGCGCCATTGTCCCCACGAAGCGCACAGAGGCTGCCGTCGCACCAACGCACCCGGTGCAGCACCAGCGAGGACTCGAAGCGCGCCAGCACCACCTCACCCGGGCGCGGCGCCTCCCTCAGCGGCTCCACCTCCGCCACGTCACCCGCCCGCAACGACGGCCACATGCTGTCCCCGGCGACGGGGATCCAACGTGGGCCATCGATCATGGAAACGGGCTGGGGAGCGCTCGACATTGCGGATGGAATCTTACTCCACCCTCTCAATGTCCGCGAATCTCCGAGGCCTCAATCCCCCAGCGATTCCCAGGACTTACGCTGCTTAACACCTTTACTCCCGGGTTTTCTGGGAAGACGGGCCGCCCCCCTCCCCTCCGGCCTGGCGCGTCATGCCGGAGGGGGCGGTTGGATCAGGCCGCGGGGGCCGGAGCCGGGGCATCCGGCTGCGCGCGCACGGTGGCGGCGACGCTGTCGAGCGCCACGGGAACGGGCTCACCCCCCGCCATGGGCTTGAGCTTCGCCTGGCCGCTGGTGCGCTCCTGCTCGCCCAGCACCAGCGTGAAGCGGGCACCGGACTTGTCCGCGCGCTTCATCTGGCTCTTGAGGCTGCCGCCGCGCGTGTCGAAGTCCACCTTGAGGCCTTCGCGGCGCAGGCGGCTGGCGAGCTTCAGGCCCTCGTCCTGCGAGCCCTCGTCCGCCACGGCGATGAACAGGTCCGGCCGCTGGGTGAACGTCTTGCCGCTCTCCTTCAAGAGCAGCACCAGCCGGTCCAGGCCCATGGCGAAGCCCACCGCGGGCACGTCCGGCCCGCCCAGGCCCTTCATCATCTTGTCGTAGCGCCCGCCGCCGCCCACCGTGCTGGCGGTGCCCAGCGCGGGGTGCGAGGCGATGAACTCGAAGACCGTGCGCGTGTAGTAGTCCAGGCCGCGCACCAGCCGGTGGTTCACCACGTAGCGGATGCCCAGCACGCCCAGCTTGCGCTGCAGGTCCGTGAAGTGCGCGCGGCACGGCTCACAGAGGAACTCCAGCACGTTGGGCCCGGCTCCGGCCACCGCCTGGCACTTCTCGTTCTTGCAGTCCAGGACGCGCAGCGGGTTGCGCTCCAGCCGCTGCTGGCAGTCCGCGCACAGCTCTTCTTTGTGCGCGTTGAGGTACTCCACCAGCTTGGCGTGGTACGCGGGCCGGCAGTTGTCGTCGCCCAGCGAGTTGATGTTCAGGGTGACGTCCGTGAGGCCCAGGGCCTCCAGGAACTGCACCACCACGTCCATCAACTCCGCGTCCTGCGCGGGCTCCTTGGCGCCGTAGGCCTCCGCGCCAATCTGGGAGAACTGACGGTAGCGGCCCGTCTTCATCCGCTCGTAGCGGAACATGGGCCCCATGTAGAACCAGCGCGACACCGGCTCCTGGTTGTTCACCGAGTGCTCGATGTACGCGCGCGCCGCGGGCGCGGTGCCCTCCGGACGCAGGGACAGGCTGCGTCCGCCCTTGTCCTCGAAGGTGTACATCTCCTTGCCGACGATGTCCGTCTCCTCGCCCACGCTGCGCACGAAGAGGGCCGTGTCCTCCACCATCGGCGTGCGCACCTCGCCGTAGCCGAAGCGGCCGAACAACGTGCGCGCGGTCGACTCCACGAACTGCCAGACCTCAATCTCGCCCGGCAGAAGGTCGTTCATCCCCTTCACGCCGTTGATCTTCTGGCTCACGTGATGACTCCGATACGCGTGCCCATGCGAACCACCGCCTCCGGCTGCATGCTGTCGTCCCAACGCACGCGGCCGGGCTCGAAGCAGAGGATGACGGTGGAGCCCATCTCGAAGCGGCCCAGCTCGCCGCCCTTCTCCACCGGGATGCCCGCGCCGTAGTTGTGCACCTTGCCGGGCTGGCCCACGTGCGTGGTGATGTCCTCGTAGGACGCCTTGATGCGGGACACGCAGGTGGCGCCCACCTTCACCACCGCCACCTTGCCGGCCACGGTGTCCAGGTACGTGACGAGCCGCTCGTTCACGCAGAACAGCGACTGCTTGTTCTTCACCGACGCGGGGTTCACCGGCCAGAACTCACCCGGGATGTACGCGTACCCGGTGATGGTGCCGCCCAGCGGCGCGTGGATGCGGTGGTAGTCGCGCGGGGACAGGTACACCGTCGTCCAGGCGCCGCCGTGGAAGGGCTTCGCCGCCTGCGAGTCCCCCAGGAGCTCGTCCACCGTGTACTCGATGCCCTTGGCCTGCAGGCAGCGGCCGTTGTCCGCGTAGCCCACCTGGGACACCCGGCCGTCCACCGGGGACACGACAATCTTCTCGCCGGCGTCCACCGGGCGCAGGCCCGGCTTCAGGCCGCGGGTGAAGAACTGGGCGAAGGTCGGGTACTTCTCGAAGGAGTGCTCCGCCTCCTCCATGTCCACGTTGTACGCCTTGGCGAAGGTGCGCATGGCCCAGTGGTGCACCGGCGCGGGCGCGGGCAGGCGCGTGGCCAGCCCCACCGCGGAGGACACCGCCGACTTGGGGAGCACGCGCATCAACTTCATGAAGGTCTGTTCGTTCATCGAAGGTCGTCAGCTCTTGAAAGAGAGAAGTTCAACGCCCGCCATCGTCCACGGGCACCGTGCCGCCGTCCTCATAACGGCGCACGGTCCGCACGGCGCTCTTGGGTAACAGCGCCAGCACACGGCCGTCTTCAACCAGCAGCACGGAGTCCCGGTGAGAGGGGTACCCCAGCTGGCAGGACGCCCGGTCGCTCAGCTGCCAGGTGTCCCGCATCCCCCGCCCCTCCACGGTCACGGCCGTGCCGCGGGTAAAGCAGCCCTCGAAGCCGGCCACCAGCTCGGAGGCCGGGGTGCCCGTCTGGGGCCCGGCAATCACCCCGGCGTCCGCCGGCCCGGCGTCCACCGGCTCCGCCGCCACGGGCTCGGCCTGGCGCGGAAGGTCCGTCGAGGAGGGGTCCATCGTGGGCAGCGCGCTGGCGCTGGCCACCGCGCGGCGCTGGTCCTCCTGGGACGCCTGCATGCGCGTGCGGCCCTCCTGGATGCGCTGGAGCAGGGACTGGGACGCGAGGGAGTCCACGCTGTCCGCGGGCACGCGCTGCAACTGCGCCTCAATCTCCCCGATGGAGGGGTCCAGGTACGCGTCGTCCAGCTTCTGGGCGTAGAGCGCCGTCCACCGGCGGCTGGCCTGCTCGAACTCGGGCGAGGGCGGCGCGGGCGAGCGGCTGCATCCGGCGGCGAACAGGAAGGCTGCGAGGCCAAGGCCCATGAAGGGCCGCTTCGAACGGGGGACCTGGGGGCGCACAGCCCCGGTTTATGCCACCTTCCGTCCGGCCGCGCCCCTTTTCCGCACGGGCGCGGGCAGGTCCGCCTACACGCCCAGGAACAGCCGCTTGCCGAAGTTGAGCGCCAGGTCCGCGTCGAAGATCTTCTGCGCGGAGGTCTCGATGTCGTACTCCACGCGCAGATACTCCACCGTGCGCGCGTCCGTGTCGCAGATGACGAAGCAGGCCCGGTTGTCGTAGTCGCGCGGCTGGCCCACGCTCCCCACGGACACGATGTACTTGTAGCCCTTGCGCAGCACGAACTTCTGCGCCACCACGTCGTTCACCTCGCCGTTGCCAATGGCGAACGCGCGGCACAGGTGGCTGTGGCCAATGAAGGTGACTTCCGGAAGCTCCGCCACGTACGGCGTCAGCTCCCGCGCCTGCTCCAGCGCGAAGATGTACTCGTACGCCTTCGGGTCGATGGGCGAACCGTGGCAGAAGCCCACCTCGCCAATGCGGTACGTGTACGGGAGGCTGCGCAGCCAGGCCAGGTTCTCGTCGGAGATGACGTTGGCGCTCCAGTCGAGCGCGTGCCGGGCGGCGTCGTAGTAGTACGAGTAGTCCATCCGCCCCGCCACCGCCGCGTCGTGGTTGCCCAGCAGCGTGATCTCCGCCACCGAGCGCACCAGGTCGCAGCACGGGTTGGGGGACGCCCCGTAACCGACGATGTCCCCCAGCGACACGAAGCGGTCCACCTTCTGGTGCTCCGCCACCCTCAGCACCTCCGTGAGGGCCTCGATGTTGGAGTGGATGTCGGAGATGACGGCGATGCGCATGGGAACCCTAGGGGTGGGTTTGCTGCTGGGAGATGATGCGCCGCAGACTCGTCAGCGCGTCCGCGTCCAACGCTTCGAATCTCAGGCCCATGCCCGGAGGGCGGCCGGCCGGCTGCACTTCCTGCCGCAACCAGACGACCGTGGCCTGCGCCTGCAACTGCGTGTCCGTCGCCTGCTGGGTGAGCCGAACCTGCGTCCGCGTCCCCGCCGCCAGCGGGGTGCTCGTCCTCAAGAAGAGGCCGCCCTCGCTCAGGTTGGCGATGCGTGCATACAGGGTCACGTTCTCACCCTCGCACCAGCAGCGCAGGTGGGTGCCGACCCGCGCGTACTTTCGATTGTCGCTCAACCCGGGGACCTCCCGACGTGGCAACTTCCCGTCCACGTCGGCGCTGAAAAAGGACGTCCGCACCGGATTTGTTCATCCACTGCGTCCGCCCGAGCCTAGGAAGGGTGGGTGCGGCCCGTCAAGTTCCACACCGGACCTTCCGTCCCCTCGCCCGTGCTCCCCTACCCGCCCAGCGGGCCCAGGTCGTCGAAGTGGGTGAGCTTCTTGAACTCGGCGAAGCGGGCGTGGATCTCCGGGCGCTGCACCTCGCGCAGGCGCTCCAGGCTGAACTTCTCCACGGTGAAGGACGCCATCACGCTGCCCATGACCATGGCCTTGCGCAGCACCTGCTGATCCACCTTGCCGGAGCCGGAGCTGGCCAGGGTGCCCATGAAGCCGCCAGCGAAGGTGTCACCCGCGCCGGTGGGGTCGAACACCTCCGACAGGGGGAAGGCCGGGCAGGCGAAGATGTGGTCCTGGTCGAAGAGGAGCGCGCCGTGCTCGCCGCGCTTGATCACCACGCGGGACGGGCCCATGGCCAGGATGGCGCGGGCGGCCTTCACCACGTTGTGCTCGCCGGACAACTGGCGCGCCTCCGCGTCGTTGATGAAGAGCAGGTTCACGCGCTGGAGCGTCTTGAGCAGCGCGGGGCGGCTGCCCTGGATCCAGAAGTTCATCGTGTCCGCGGCCACCAGCTTGGGCGACTTCACCTGGTCCAGCACGCGCGACTGGAGCTCCGGGTGGATGTTGCCCAGGAAGACGTAGGGCGTCTCGCGGTAGGCGGCCGGCAGGTTGGGCGAGAAGGACTCGAAGACGTTGAGCTGGGTGTCCAGCGTCTGCGCCTCGTTGAGCTCCCAGCCGTACTTGCCCTTCCAGCGGAAGGTGCGGCCGGCCTCACGGGTGAGCCCCTCCAGGTCGATTCCGCGCCCGCGCAGGAACTGCAGGTGCGCCTCCGGGAAGTCCTCGCCAATCACCGCCACCAGCTGAACGGGGCTGAAGAAGGACGCGGACGTGGAGAAGTAGGTGGCCGAGCCACCCAGCACGTCCTCCTTCTTGCCGAAGGGCGTTTCCAGCGAGTCCAGCGCGATTGAACCGACGACGAGCAGAGACATGAAGGCTTCTTCCTGGGGGTGACCCGGCGCGGGTACGGCATCGCGTCAGGGCACGGCGCATTCCAGGGGAAACCCCGTGCCCGTGCCGGGTACGACACCTTCCCGGTAACGTCAAGGGGACAACGGTCTAGAAGGTCGGGATGCCCGTGGCGGTGATGAGGGACTTCAGGTCGTCGTCGGTGAAGAAGAAGCCCGCGCCGAAGAAGAAGTCTCGGCCGGCGATCAGGCGCCGGGTCGCCGCGTCGCGCTGCCTGGCGTTGAGGATGTCGTCCATGCCCGCCATGACGTACAGGTGGTCGAACGCCTGGGCCTTCAGCATGGCGCGCAGGCGCGGGTAGCGCAGCTCGTCCGCGGTGAAGTTGAACGCGTCCATCTTCAGGGTCAGCACGTCGTCGAAGAGGTGCAGGTCCGCGCCCACACCGCCCGTGGATTCGATGAGGCCCACGCGCAGGGTGGTGAAGTAGTAGCGCTTGGCGAACTGGAGGCTGACCTTGAAGGACTCCTTGGTCACCTTCTGCGTCTGGATGACCGGGTCCCCTTCCGACGGCGGGTTCGTCTGCACCACCTGCGTGCTGACGGAGCCGCGCGGGTCGTCGATGATCTCCAGCAGGTAGTACTTGTCCGGCTTGGGGATGAGCTTCAGCGTCAGGCCGTTCTTCGACGCACCCTGGGACAGCAGGTAGCTGCTGAACAGGCCCACCTCCGTCTGGAGGGTGCTCAGGCGGGTGGCGAACTCGCTGACGTCCGTGACGGCCTCGCTGAGGCGCTGACCCAGCTGCTCGTCGGTGAGCAGCGCCCCGGCGGCGCCCTCGCCGTCCTTCACCTTGCGGGTGATGTCCTCCAGGTTGGCCAGGGTGTTGTCCAGCCGGCCCAGCGTCTGCTTGAGGCTGGAGACGCTCTCCTTGAACTCCCCTTCCCCGCTGCCCACGATGTTCTTGACGGTGCCCAGCACCTCGCGGACGTCCTGGGTGATGCGCTCCACGTTGGTGACGATGCGCGTCACCTCCGCGCCGTTGCCCTGGGTGAGGGCGCGCACGTCGGAGGACACGCCCTCCACGTTCGCCATGATGGTGTCCAGGCGGTCCGTGTTGCGGCGCACCGTCGCGTCCACCGAGTCCGACAGGCGGACCAGGTTCTCCACGATGCGCTCCAGGCTGCCCGCGCCCTTCTCGCCGCCCAGCACCTCGCGCAGCGCGCCCGTCACCTGCTGGATGTCGGAGGTGATCTGCGACAGGGACTCGAAGACGGCCTCCACGCCCTGGGTGTCGATGACGCGGCGGATCTGCCCGCCGTTCTCCAGCTCAGGCGCCTGCTCCGTGCCGGGGTTCAGGTCCAGCAGGTAGTCGCCCAGCAGCGACTCCGAGCGCTTGGTGACCGCGGCGTCCTGGCGGATGTCCACGCCCTTGCGGATCTTCAGCCAGACCTTCGCGCGGGTGCCCTCCAGGCTGATGTCGCTGATCTCGCCCACGGGGATGCCGGCGATCTGCACGCGGCCGCGGACCGCCAGGCCGGACGCATCCCGGAAATAGGCCCACACCTTGGTGGAGTCTCTGTCGCTCAGTCCGCCCTTCGTGGCGAACAACACGAACGTGATGAGGAACCCACCGGCGGCGAGGACCAGCAGGCCAACACGGAAGGGCGTGACGAGCTTCTTCACCTGATGTGACTCCGAGCGCTACCACCGGCCGCGCGCGACTCTAACGATTTGCATGCCGGGTGCCAGCTTTTCATGAAGGGCTGGAATCCTTGGGGGACCGGTTTCCCTCCCCCAATGTCCTAGTTCTTGCCGAACCAGGTCTGGAGGAAGACCTGGACGGCCGGGTGCTGGGACGCCCGCAGCTGCTCCGGCGAACCGTGCTCCACGATGACGCCCTTGGACAGGAAGGCGATCTGGTTGGCCACGTTGAAGGCGGACGCGATGTCGTGGCTGATGACCACGCTGGTGACGCCCAGCTCCTTCTGCGCGGTGAGGATCATGTCGTCCACGGAGTCCGTGGTGATGGGATCCAGGCCGGTGGTGGGCTCGTCGTAGAGGACGACCTTGGGGTCCAGCACCACGGCGCGCGCCAGGCCCACGCGCTTGCGCATGCCGCCGGACAGGTCCGCGGGGAAGCGGCCCTCCACCTCGCGCTTGAGGCCCATGAGGTCCAGGCGCTTCCTCACCTGTTCGCGGATGGCGTCCTCCGGCAGCGACGTGTGCTGGCGCAGGGGGAAGGCGACGTTCTCGAACACCGTCATGGAGTCGAAGAGCGCGGCGGCCTGGAACACCATGCCGAAGCTGCGGCGCACCTGCTGCAGCCCCTCCACGCTCATGGGGACGATGTCCTGCCCGTCGATGATGACCTGGCCGCTGTCCGGCTTGAGCAGGCCGATCATGTGCTTCATCAACACCGTCTTGCCGGAGCCAGAGCCGCCCAGGATGACGCAGGTGCTGCCCGCGGGCACGGTGAGGTTGATGCCGGTGAGGACCTTGTTCCCCGCGAACGTCTTGTGCAGGTCCACGATGTCGATCATG
Organism: Corallococcus sp. AB032C; assembly: GCF_003668935.1. NCBI lineage: Bacteria > Pseudomonadati > Myxococcota > Myxococcia > Myxococcales > Myxococcaceae > Corallococcus > Corallococcus sp. AB032C. The sequence continues at coordinate 28,349 of NZ_RAWP01000078.1, forward strand.
GCCCGCGCGGATCCGGGCGGAGTCTGGGGGCCCATCAGTGCATCAACATGCCGACGATGAAGTCGAGGATGAAGATGGCCAGCGCGCTCGACACCATGGCCTCCGTGGTGGCCTGGCCCACGCCCTTGGCGCCGCCGGACGCGTTGTAGCCCTTGTAACAACAGATGAGGGCCACGGAGAGGCCGAAGATGGCGCCCTTGAGCAGGCCCTCGTAGATGTCCGCTGGCGCCATCCACTGCTGGGTGCGTGACAGGAACGTGCCGGGGGAGATGCCCAGGCCGAAGACGGCGACCACGTAGGCGCCGCTCATGCCCGTGGTGTTGAAGAGCATGGTGAGCGCGGGGACCATGAACAGGCCCGCGAGCACCCGGGGCACCAGCAGGTACTGCACCGGGTTGACGGCCATGGTCTCCAGCGCGTCCACCTGTTCGGTGACGCGCATGGTGCCCAGCTCCGTGCACATGGCGGAGCCGGCGCGCATGGTGACCATCAGCGCGGCGAATACGGAGGCCAGCTCGCGCGTGAGCGTCAGCGCGACGGTGGGGCCCACCAGGCTCTCCGCGTCGAACAGGGCGAAGGCCGTGGACGTCTGGAGGGCGAACACCATGCCGGTGAAGGTGCCGGTGAGCCCCACGATGAAGATGGAGCCCACGCCCACGAAGTCCAGCTGGGTGAAGAGGTTGTGCAGCCGGAACGGGCGGCGCACGCTCCAGCGGAAGACGTCCAGGCCCAGCGCGACCACGCCGCCAATGCTGCTGATGACGTCGATGATGCCCTTGCCGAGGCCCTCCACCGACTGGGTGAAGGCGCCGGTGAACCGGTTGGGTTTGCTGGGGGTCTCGGTGGTCATGCGTTCAGGCGGGCGACTCTACGTGCTCCGGACGGCGGCACAAGGGAACTGAGCGCGGGCCCATCCCACCCCCACCTCCATCGGCTGGTTGCCCGGGGGGCTCCCACGCGACGCGCAGGTGGGATGCGATGGGGCTTCCTCCGCCTGGGGTCGGCCGTTATGTTGCGCGGCCCTCTTTACTTCCACGCCCGGCGCGCCCTTCAGGGGAGTTGCCGGGCCAGAGCGACACGACAGCATGGCTACTCAGAAGGTCGGCGGCGAGGTGGATGCCCAGTGCACCCGCTGCAAGATGAATCTGGCGCACACCATCCTCGCGATGGTCGGTCCAAAGATCGTGCGCGTCCGCTGCAACACCTGCGGCGGGGACCACGCGTTCCGGGGCACCGCGGGCGTCACGGACCGCCCCACCAAGGCGTCCACCCGCGCCCCTCGCGCCGCATCCTCCGGCGGCTCGACCCGCGCGGAGAAGGTGGTCATCTCCTTTGACGAGCAGCTGGCGGGCAAGGACCTCGCGAGCGCGCCCAAGTACAGCCCCAAGGACACCTACAAGGTCGATCAGGTGCTCCACCACCCGACGTTCGGCGTGGGCCTGGTGACGGCGGTGCGCGGCGACAAGGTGGACCTCACCTTCCGCACGGACACCAAGACGCTGGTGCACGGCCGGGGCGGCGTTCCGGCGGACAGGCCTGTCTTCAGTCCGCCGACGAACAAGCACACCGGACCCGCGGACAAGCCCCAGGCCGAGCTGCCTCCGGACGAGGAAGCCGCCGCTGAGACTTCCCTGCCTTCCGGGGATTGACCCGGAGGCCGGAGCGGCGGTCAACTGGGACGCTGGGTTTCCCGTATGCGTCCGCCGCTCCATCTCGCTGTCTGCCTGCTGATGCTGGGTGCCGCCGTCGCACGGGCGGAACCGCCGGAGGTGGAGGCGACGCCCGGGCGCGTGGTGCTCGGGGAGGACGTCACCGTGGAGGTGCGGGTGCGGGTGCCGAAGGGCGCCGGCCCCGTGCGCGCGGCGGCCTCCTCCGGCACCTGGGAGCAGACGCGGGTGGAGGGCGGCGCCGAGCGCGTCTTCCACTGGTCGCCTCCGCCGGTGCGCTACCCGCTGTGGGCGGTGCTCGCGTTCTGGGTGGAGGACGGCCGCGCGCCGGAGGTCACCACCGTGCGGCTGCCTCTGTTGGGACGCACCACGCTGGACGTGTCCACGGCGCCGGGCGCGGAGGTGGTGGTCGCGGTGGGCGACGCGCGCTTCGGCCCCGTGAAGGCGGATGGGCACGGCAATGCACAGGTGCCCGTGGAGGTGCCGCCGGATGCGACGGAGGCGCGCGTGCTCGCGACCCGGGGCACGCTCACCACGGATCGCCGCGCGCCGCTGGAGGTGCCCGCCGCGCGTCCGCTCGTCGCCGCGCTCACGCCGGATCCGCTGCCCACGGAGGGCGGTGGCTGGCTGATCATCGCGGGTGACGAGGAGCGGATCTCCGCCTCGGAGCTGACCGTGGAGGCAGCGGGCGCCACCGTGAAGCCGGTGGATCCGGAGCGCGCTCGCTACACGGTGCAGCCGCGCGCGGACGCGACGGATGTGTCCGTCTCCGTGCGCTGGAGTGATGCGCCCGTCGAGGACGCGGTGCGGATTCAAGGCGCGGTGAAGCCCGGCGCCGCACAGCCCGAGGAGGGGGGGATCATCGTCCCGGACACTCCCTCCGTTCGCCGTGCGCACTATGTCCGGGGCCCGGTGCCACGGACGTCGCTGTTCCTCCTGGGCGGTGCCGCGTTCGCGAGCGGCGCCAATGGTGGGCCACTGCTGGGGCTGGGCGTCTCCGTGCCGCTGCCGGTGTGGTACTGGCGCGTGGCGGCGGAGGCGGAGGTGGGCCTTCGTCACGCGAGCCTGGATGGACAGCAGGGAGACACGCAGGTGCACTCGCGCGTGTGGGGGATTCCCCTGCTTTTGTCCGCGCGGGTCACCCTTTTCCAACGTGGCTCCTTTCAGCTGGACGGCCGTGCAGGCGGCGGCGTGATGGCTTTGAGCCATCACCTGTCGACGCAAGGCATTGAGGCCGGGGACGTCTTTCCTGACGCCGTGGATGAGCGCAGAGTGCGCGCCATGGGATTCCTGGCCGCGCAGGGCGCGTATGGCTTTGGTCGCTGGAGCATCCTCACGGAGGTGCGCGCGGCATTGGCGCCGGTGGAGACACCGTCGCTGCGCGCCGAACTGGGCGGCGTATCCGTGTCCGCGGGGCTGAGGTTCGCTCCGTGATGCGCGCGGGCCTGGCCGCGGTGGGAATGGCGGCGCTGGCGTGGGCCTGCACGGGCGATCCGGCGGCGTTGCCTCCGCCCACCATCGTCGGCGTGGAGCCCGCGACGCTGCCGGTGAACGCGAAGGACGAAGACGTCACCGTGCGGTTCGACGCGCGCTACAGCGTGGCCGTGGACTACGGCGCGGAGAAGGTGGATGCGCGCATGGGTTCAGGCCGCATCTGGATGGATGAGAAGGAAGCGACGGTGTCGCGCTTCGACCCGGCGGGCGTCGCCATCGTGACGGTGCCCCGGGGGCTGGGCGCGGGCGCGCACGCGGTGCGCCTGCAATTGGATGACGGGCGCGAGGCGGTGGCTGAAGGCGCCCTCACCCTGCGTCCTCCGGGACAGGAAGTCACCGAACCGCCCCTCACCGAGGACGGGGGCATCCTCATCCTCACCGACGCGGGGCCCATCTACGGCGACTTCGACGGCGGGGTCGACACCACGGACGGCGGCCAGCAGGTGGACGCGGGCCCCGGGCCGGATGTGCCGATGCGCGAGGGCGACATCACGGGCTTCAGCTTCGACGAAATCGAAGGCACGCGCGTGAGCCGGACGTCCTTCGCCATCACGGTGCGCGCCCAGGGCCCGAGGGCCGGGCACTTCCAGGGCTCGGTGGAGCTGAGCGCGTCGCGCGGCACGGTGTCGCCCACCAAGATTGGCCCCTGCGAGGTCGGCGTGTGCAACGCGAACGTCGTCCTGGACGCGCCCGCAGGCAACGTGCGCATCACCGCGAGGGACAGCTTCGGAGTGACGGGCGAGTCCAACACGTTCCGGCTGGAGCCGTACAAGTAGCGCCGCGCCTCACCCCGCCGCGCGCAGCAACTCCAACGTGCGCTGCATGTCCGCGGGCAGCGGCGCATCCACTCCGCGCGCTGGCAGCCCGGGCAAAGCGGGCCACTCCACGCGAGCCGCATGCAGCGGCGTCCGGGTCAGCACCTCCTGGGTCCCCTGCCCTCCCAGGTCGCCTTCCGTGAGTGGAGCCTCCCTGCCGTACTGGTGGTCCACGAGCAGCGGATGCCCCAGGGACAGCAGGTGCACGCGGATTTGATGCGTGCGGCCCGTCAGCGGCTCCGCCTCCACCAGCGACGCGCTCGCGAAGGCCTCCACCGGGCGCACCCGCGTGCGTGATGGCTTCGCGTCCGGCTCCTCCGGCTTCGCCACGCGCATGCGCCCCTTGCGGCCGGCGACGAGCGGCGCGTCCACCATCTGGGGCGCCTCCAGCCGGCCCTCGACCAGGGCGCGGTAGCGCTTGCGCACCTTGCCCGCCTCGAAGGCCTGGGACAGCGCGCGGTGCACGTCCGCGTCCAGCGCGAACACCAGCGCGCCGGACGTGTCGCGATCCAACCGGTGCACCACGTAGACCTTGCGGCCCAGGTGGGCTTCCAGCGTGTCGCGCAGGGACGCGCCGCCCTCGCGGCCGGGGATGACGAGCACCCCGGCCGGCTTGTCCACCACCATCACGCCCGCGCCCTCGAAGAGGACGCGGGGAACGTCACCGCTCATTCGTAGTCCGACGCCGGCACGACGGTGATGGGACCCAGCCCTTCCAGCAGCGGCTTGACCTCCGACGCCTTGCCCAGCACGACGATGACGGGCCGGTCCGCGAACGCGTACTTCTTCGACGCCGCGGCCACGTCCCTGGGCGTCACCGCGCGCAGCCGGTCGCGGAACTTCTCCACCCAGTCATCGCCCAGGCCGTGCATGCGCATGTCCCCGATGACGGAGGCCACGGACTCGTTGGTCTCCGTGCGCAGCGGATACAGGCCGGCCAGGTAGCTCTGCGCGTCCTTCAGCTCGCGGGGCTTGAGGCCGCCGTCGCGCACGCCGTGGATCTCCTTCAGCGCCACGTCGATGATCACCCGCGTGGACGCCGTCTTCGTGAACGTGGACAGCGCGAAGATGCCGCCCGCGCTCATCGTGTCGAAGTAGGAGCTGACGCCGTAGGTGAGGCCCCGGTTGACGCGGATCTCGTTCATCAGCCGCGACGTGAAGCCGCCGCCCAGCGCGATGTTCATCGCCGTGGCCGGGAAGTAGTCCTCGTGGCCCAGCCAGAAGCCGGGGCCGCCCAGGCGCACCTGCGACTGCGTCTGGTCCGGCTTGTCCACCAGCAGCACCGTCCCGGCCTTCGCCAGCGGCTCCTGCTTGCGGGGCAGCATCGGATCCGCGTCGGGGCCGCCCGTCCAACCGGCGAAGGCGCGCTCGGCCTCCGCGGCCACGGTCGCCGGGTCGATGGCGCCCACCACCGTGAGCAGGGAGATCCGGGGCCCCATGCACTCGGCGTGGAAGCGGACCAGGTCGTCGCGGGTGAAGGTGGACACGGTGCGCTTGTTGCCGCCCAGGTCGCGCCCGTACGGATGGTCACCCCAGATGGCGCGCGTGAAGGCGCGGTCCGCGATGGAGGAAGGGTCATCCAGGTCGTTGGCGAACTGCGCCAGCGCGCGCTCCCGGGCGTCCACGACCTCCTTCTCCGGGAACGTGGGCTCACGCATCACCTGCCCCAGCACGTCCAGCATCGCGGAGAAGTGCTCCGCCGGCGTGGTGAGATAGACGGACAGCACGTCCTCGTTGACGCCCGCGTAGAGGCTGGCGCCCACGAACTCGATGGCTTCACTGATGCCATCCGCGTCCGTGCGCTTCGTGCCCCGGCGCAGCAGCCGCGCGGTGAAGTCCGCCAGGCCGTCCTTGCCCTGCGGGTCCCACACGCCGCCCGCGCGCATCACCAGCCGCACGGAGACCAGCGGCAGCGGCCCGCGCTCGGCGGCGATGACCCTCAGGCCCGTGGACGTGGTGCTCTCATGCAGCGCGGGCAGCTTCAGCTCGCCGGTGGCGGCGGACTTCGGCGCCGTCGCGGCCTTCACCAACTTCTTGGCTCGGGCCGGGACTGCCTTCTTCACCTGCGCGACCTTCTTGCGCGCGGCGGTGGCCTGCTTGCGCACGGCCTTGGCGGCCTTGCGGACGGTGTTCTTCACTTTGGCGATCTTTCGGGAGGCCATGGGTCTCAAGCCTCCGCCGCTTCGTCACCGGTCTCTTCGGCGCCGGCTTCGGGATGGAGGGTGACCACCGAGCGGCGCTCGGGGGCGAAGTACTTCGCGGCCACGGACTTCACCTGCTCCGCAGTGACGGACGCGTAGAAGGTCGGCAGGGACAGGCCCTCGCGCCAGTCGCCCAGCAGGGCCTCGTAGTGGCCCAGGGCGTGCCCACGGCCGCTGTTGGTGGACAGCTCCCGCAGGTGGTCCGCGCGCAGGTTGTTCTTCGCCTTCTGCAGCTCCTTCTCGGTGACGCCATCGCGCGCCAGCTTCTCCAGCTCCGCGTACAGCAGGGCCTCCACCTTCGCGGCTTCGGAGTCCGGCTTGAGCTCCAGGTAGAACAGGATGGTCCCCGGGTCGATGCGCCAGCTCCAGTCGAGCATCACCGACACGGCGGCCTTCTGGTCATACACGAGGGACTTCACCAGCCGGCTGCCCTCGCCCTTGGTGAGGATGTACTGGACCACGTCCAGCACCAGCGTGTCCTCGTTGCTGGCCGCGGGTCCGCGGAAGCCGATCATCACCGACGGCGACTGCGCGGGGTGGCGCACCACGGCGCGGCGCTCGCCCTTCTGCTCCGGCTCCGCGTTGAGCACCGGCGCGGGCGAGGGGCCGCGCGGGATGTTGCCGTAGTAGCGCTTCACCAGCGCGAGCGTCTTCTTCGGGTCGATGTCCCCGGCGATGTAGAGCACCGCGTTGTTGGGCGCGTAGTACGTGCGGAAGTACTCCTGGCAGTCGTCGCGGGTGATGTTCTCGATGTCCGCCATCCACCCGATGACGGGCCAGCGGTACGCGTGCGCCTTGTAGACGAGCGTGCCCAGCTCCTCGTCCATCATGCCGGGGATTTCGTTGTCCACGCGGACGCGGCGCTCCTCCATCACGACCTGGCGCTCGCTGGCCAGCGTCTGGTCGGAGATGCGCAGCGAGCGCATCCGGTCCGACTCCAGGTCGAGCACCGTCTCCAGCGCGTCCGCGCTGAAGTCGTCGTAGTACACGGTCATGTCATTGGACGTGTACGCGTTGGAGCGGCCGCCGTTGGACTCCAGCGTCTTGTCGAACATCTTGGGGCCGTACTTCTTCGCCCCGTTGAACATCATGTGTTCGAACAGGTGGCTGATGCCGGTGATGCCGGGCCGCTCGTTGCGGCTGCCCACCTGGAAGAAGGTGTAGAGGCTGACCACCGGGGCCTGATGGTTCGCCAGCAGGCGGACCTTGAGGCCGTTGGGCAGGGTTGCCTCGTGAACGTCGAAGAGTGCGGCGAGCGTGGGGTCCACCGCGCGCACCGCGGTGGACCGCGGGGATGCCTTGGACATAGGTGCCACACCGTAACCACGGCGCGGCTAGAGATCCACGACACCTTGACGCAGGGCCATCACCACCGCGTCCACATGGGAGTTGACGCCCATCTTCCGGTAGATATGCGACAGGTGCGTGCGCACCGTGCGCCGCTCCAGCGTCATCACCCGCCCCACCTCCGCGTTGGACAGGCCCTTGGCCACGTAGCGAAGGACGTCCAGCTCCACGTCCGTCAGACCCCAGGGCAGCTCGGCGGGCTTCTGGGCGGGCCTGGCTTGGATGGACTGGAAGTAGTTCCAGAAGCGCCGGGCGATGATGGGCTCCAGCACGGTGCCCCCGTCCATGACCTCCTGGATGCCGGAGCGGATCTTCTCCGGCCCCACCCGCTTCACCAGGTAGCCGGACGCGCCCGCCTGGATGGCCTCGTAGACCTTCTGCTCGTCCTCGAAGGACGTGAGGATGAGGATCTCCACCTCCGGGGCGCGGCGCTTGACCTTCTGGGTCACCTGGATGCCGTTGAGGCTGGGGAGCTCCAGGTCCAGCAGGACGAGCTGCGGGCGTTCGCGGACGATGTCGTCCACCGCCTGCTCGCCGTCCTGGGAGGTGCCCACGACCTCCAGCTCCGGAAAGGTGCCCAGCACCTTGACCAGGTTCTTCAGGAGCTGGGGCTGGTCCTCGACGACGAAGATGCGCGTGCGCTCCACGAAACTCACCGCCTGGTGGGGGGAGGCTGGAACTGTTCGTCCAGCTTCTGGTGCTGGCCCCGCGAGAAGCGGAGCTGGAAGTCCTTCTGCTCACCGGTGGAGATGGCCACCACGCGGATGTCGCGAGTGCCCGCGCGGACCGGGTAGTTCAGCAGCGGCGTCGTGCGGCGCACCTTCGCCCCGTCGATGAAGACGTTCGCCGGCAGGTTCGTGCGCAGCGTGAGGAACGCGCGCTGGTTCTTGGGAGGAACGCCGGGCTCGGCGGTGTCCTCCCCCGCTTCCTCGTCCTCGATGTCCCGTGCGCCGGGGTTGGGCGGCGGAGCGGGCGGAGGAGGCGCGATGGGCTTCAGCGCGGACGGGTTCTCGGATGGCGCCTGTGTGCCGTTCGCCGAGGGCGCGTTCGGGTCGTAGCGGGGCAGCTCCGGTTCCTGCACCGGCTCCAGGCCCAACCGCCACGCGGCGACGGCGAACATGAACAGGCCCACCACGGCGATGCCACCCGCGATGAAGAGCAGCCGCTTGCGGCGGGTCCCGGCGTCCACCGCGCCCATGCGCGGCGTCTCCACGGTGTCGAAGCGCTGGTGCACCGGCAGGTGCCGGTCCGACGGCGCGGGCTCCGCCATGTCGGTGCGCACGCGGCCTTCCGCCTTCGGAGGGGCCATGCGGCGCTCCGAGCGGGGTTCGGCGGGAAGGGCTTCGGCGGCTTCTGCGCGGCCCCGGCGCTCCTGGCGATCGGCGGCAGCGGGGGCCGGCGACGGTGCTCCGCCGCCAGCAGGAAGGATCGCCGTCTCCTGGCCGGGAGCCCTACCCCCGGCCCCCTTCGCGGGGCGCAGGGCCGGGCGCTTCGGCGGTTCTTCTTCCTCGCTCGGGGACTGGCCGGGACGCATGGCGGCGCGACGGCCGGTGGGCACGGGCGGATCGTCGTCCCCGAGGGCCGGCCCGGGCCGCATGGCGGCGCGGCGGCCGGTGGGCACGGGAGGTTCGTCGTCCCCGAGCGGCGGTCCGGAGAAGTCCTCGATGACCTTCACGCGAGGATTGCGTCCCGCGCGCGCTGACGCCGGGCTGTCCGGGCGGCGGGACTTCTGCGCGAGCACACCAGGCGGCGCATCCCAGCCCTGCTCCAACGGCCCCGCGGGCGAAAGTTCGGTGCTCCGCACTTCACCTGCCTGCTCGGGCTCGTCGTCCATGGGTGCGTCGTCATCCGACGCGTAGTCCTCGGGACGGAACTCCTCGAAGCCGGGCGCGGCCTCCTGCGTCTCGGCGGACGCCTCCTTCTCCGTGGGCGCGCGGCTGTACGGCGCGCGCTGGACGATGGAGGCCTCGTACTCCTCCGCGTGCAGGTCCTCCATCTCCGCGCCAGAGACGGCCTCCAGCTGAAAGGGCTCGGCGAACGGGACGGGCCCGGGGGCCGCGATGCTCACCTCGTTGGGGAACAGCTCCGACACGAAGCGCGCCACCTCCTCCGCGCCGGGCAGGCCACCGCCCGCGGAGAGGAAGTTGCGCAGGGCCTGGGCGAACTCGCCGCACGAGCGGAAGCGCCGCTGGGGCGCCGGATCCAACGCGCGCATGATCGCCGGATCCAGCCGCGAGTTGATCCGCCGATCCAACCGGCTGGGCGGAGGCAGCGCCTCGCGGCGGGTGCTCACGCCGCTGCCGGGCACCACGGCCTCGCGCAGGGTGAGCAGCTCGTACGCGATGGCGCCCAGCGAGTACACGTCGGACGCCTCCGTGGCCGTCTCCCCGCGGGTGACTTCCGGTGCCCGATACGCGCTGCGGCCCCGGTGCGCGAACGTGCGCTTGAGCTGGGGCACGGACAGCAGCGCCTGGAGCGCGCCGAAGTCGCAGATGGCCGGGAAGCCGTCGCGGGCCAGGAGCACGTTGCCAGGGGTGATGGCGCCGTGGACGACGCCCGCGTCGTGCGCGAGCTGCACGGTCTCCAACAGCTGGATGACGATGGACAGCGCCACCGTGGGCGGCAGCAGCACCTCTTTCGTATTGAGGCGCTGGAGCGCGACGCCCAGAGTGAAGCCGTCCACGTCCTCGCGCACCACGGCGAGCCGCTGGCGCACGAAGCCCACGTCCACGACGTGGAGGAGGCCCGGGTGGCGCACGGGCTGGAGCAGCCGCACCGTCTCCGCCACCGAGCGGGCATAGGCGGGGTCGGAGGTGCGCGGCAGGAAGAGCTTCACCGCGACGGGGATGGAGGGCAGCAGCAGGGACTCGTACAGCTCCGCGAGGTCTCCTGCCTCCGTGCGGCCGATGAGCCGGTACGTCCCGCTCATCGGGTCTTCCGGGGCGACTTGGGCCCACTGGCGCGGCGGCGGGTCACGGCGGCGAACATGAAGCCACACCACACGCACGACTCACCGCGCCGTCCACGGGGCAGCTCCAGGGTGCAGCCAGGGCAGCGGGGCCGGGGCCGGGCGGTGCGGACGGTGGCGGCGGAGGCGCTGGCCCGGGTGCGGACGAGGGGCGGCTTTCGGGCCTCCAGGGCGAGCCGGGCCTCCAGACGGCGCACCCGGTCCTCCAACGCGGTGATGCGAGCGGCCAGGCGCGCGTGGAGGTCCTCGGCGGAAGCCGGGGATGGACGTGGGGTGCGCATCGTTGGACAGAGCGTGCCAGCCCCGTGCGAAGCCCGCAAGGACGCGGGCTAAGGGCATGCGGCGCGTGTTATGTCTTGAGGTCCCGTGTCGCCCATACTCTCCCCTGCCAGGCCCATCCCGGGCGGACCCTCCGTGGATCCGCTGCACGGGAGTTTCCGTTCCTCCATCAGCCGCGAGCGCGCCGACGACGCGGCCCGCCGGGCGAGGGACTTGCTCACCGACGACGTGCTCGGCCGGCTGCTCACCACGCCGCGTGAGGCCACGGACCAGGTGCCGCATTCGCGGGACGTGTTCGTCAACCGCAACCTGCGCATGGACCACATCGAACTCATCGGGTTCGACATGGACTACACGCTGGCCATCTACCACATGCGCCGGCTGGAGCAGCTGTCGTTCGACATGACGCTCGCGAAGCTGATCAGCGAGTACGGCTATCCGCCGTTCGTGGGCGGCCTGCTCTACGACCACCACTTCGTGATGCGCGGGTTGGCGGTGGACCGCGTCAACGGCAACGTCCTGAAGATGGACCGCTTCGGTCACGTGGGGCGCGCGTATCACGGCCTCAGGCCGCTGAAGCGCGACGCGTGGAAGGAGCTGTACCGCAACAAGCGCGTGCGGCTGCGCAACCCGCAGTTCGCGTGGAACGACACGCTCTTCGCGTTGCCGGAGACGTGCCTGTATTCGGGCATCATCGAGCTGATGGAGTCGCTGGGGCACACCGTGAACTACGGCAAGCTCTACGACGACATCCGGGAAGCCATCGACACGGTGCACCGGGACAACTCGCTCAAGCGGGAGATCCGCAAGGACCTGACGCGCTACGTGTTCCTGGATCCGGAGCTGGGTCCGGCGTTGCACAAGCTGCGCTCCGGCGGGAAGAAGTTGTTCCTGCTGACGAACTCCGCGTGGGACTACACGAACGCGGTGATGCGCTACCTGCTGGAAGGGCAGCTGCCGGAGTACCCCAGTTGGCGCAACTACTTCGACTTCGTGGTGACGGCTGCGGGCAAGCCGGCCTTCTTCACGGAGGCCCGGCCGTTCCTGGAGCTGGACTCGTCCACGGAGGCCGGCAAGGTCGTGGGCGAGGCGAAGTCGCTGGAGCGCGGCACGGTGTACTCGGGCGGCAACCTGGCCCAGTTCGAGGAGTTCACCGGCTACCGGGGCGAGCACATCCTCTACGTGGGCGACCACATCTACGGCGACATCCTGAAGTCGAAGAAGTCGTCGCTGTGGCGCACGTGCATGATCGTCCAGGAGATCGAGGACGAGATCACCTACACCGACGCGCGGCGCGAGGAGATCGGCACGCTGTCGGAGGTGGAGCTGACGCGCGCGCGGCTGGACGACGAGGTGAACCACCGCAAGACGGTGCTGAACACCCTGGAGCGCAGGCTGGAGCGCGAGGAGCTGTCGGAGCCGGAGCGCCAGGAAGTGGAAGAGCTGCGCAAGAAGGTGAAGGCGGAGCTGGAGAAGCTGCGCCGGTCGCTGAAGGAGACCAACGGCATCGCGGACACGCTGGAGCGCGACGTCGAGGAGGGCTTCAATCCGTACTGGGGCCTGCTGTTCAAGGAGGGCAACGAGAACAGCCGCTTCGGCTACCAGGTGGAGCAGTACGCGTGTCTCTACACGAGCCGCGTGTCGAACTTCCTGCACCACTCGCCCATGCAGTACTACCGCTCGCCGCGCGACCTGATGGCGCACGAGCAGGCCGGCGCGCTGTCGAGCAAGTTGTCCCCGATGGGCAGTGAGGGTCCGCCGAAGGGGTCGGAGAAGGAATAGCTCAGGGCATCGCGGGCAGCCGACCCCAGATGACGTCGCTGAAGCGCGAGGTGGGCGCAGGCTCGATGCCCACCTTCTTCAAATCGTCGGTGTGGCGGGCGCCCTTCACGACGACCCACCGGCGGGCGACGCGCCTCCCCTCCTCCACCGCTTCAGGAGTGAGGGGCGCGTGCTCCGCGAAGCGGCGCAGGACGTCGAAGGCAGGCTGGGCCTTCTTCGGCTTGGCGAACATCGGGTCGAAGAAGACGACGTCGAAAGACTTCGAAGGCAGCGTCTTCAGGTACGCGTGAGCATCCGCGTGGAGCACTTCGATGGCGCACGAGTCCGCGCCTCGGTCGTAGCGCTGGAGCCCCTCCGCGGCGACGATGCACAGGGGCAGGCTCTTCTCCAGGCCGACGACACGGCCCGTAGGCCCCACGGCGAGCGACGCCACCAGCGCGTCCTGCGCGAGCCCCAGGGTGCAGTCGAGCACGGCATCCCCGGGGACGATCTCCGCGACCTTGAGGAACGCGTCGTCGCGCTGTCCCTGCCGCAGCCGCATTCGCCGCAGGTGCGCCATGCCCGCGTGGAAGCCGAACGACCCCTGCGGCTCCCACAGCGTCACGCCGTCGCCGCCCACGACGAGCAGCGCCTCCACCTTGGTGCCCAGCCAGGGCGCGATGCCCTCACTGGAGCGGCGCGGTAGGAACGGCAGGTTCCACCGCTGCGCCACGGTCCGAGCCTCGCGCACCGTGGCCGCGTCCGTCTTCGTGCTGGTGGTGACCGCGAGGGGAACGGGCGGCATCGATACCGCCGCCCTACTCCGCGACCGCCTGGAGCTTCCGGCCACCCTGCATCTGCGCCACCGTCACGGACAGGTTCCGGCCGTTGCGCTTCGAGTGGTACAGGCACTGGTCCGCCAGGTCGATCATCTGCTGCTTCTCCATGGCGTTGTCCGGGAACGTCGCGATGCCCAGCGACATCGTGATGCGCAGCGGGCCCATCTCCGTCTGGAACACCTCCGCCATCACCGCCTCGCGGATGCGCTCCGCGATGATCTTCGCGCCCTGCACGTCCGTCTCCGGCATCACCATCACGAACTCCTCGCCGCCGTAGCGCGCGACGACGTCCGTGTCCCGCGCCAGCGTCTTGATGATGCGCGCCACGCCCTTGAGCACCTGGTCGCCCGTGGGGTGACCGTAGGTGTCGTTCACGTTCTTGAAGTGGTCCACGTCCGTCAACATGATGGAGCACTTGCGGTTGTACCGCCGCGCCTGCGCCAGGATGTCGTCCGCGCGCGACTGGAACGTGCGGTGGTTCAGCAGCCCCGTGAGGCCGTCCGTCGTCGCCATCCGCTCCATCTGCTCGTAGAGCTGCGCGCGCAACACCGCCTGCGCCGCCTGGATGGCGATGACTTCGATCATCCGCAGCACGTCCTGCTCGAACGCCGCCTTCTTGCGCGACCCCGCCACCAGCGTGCCCAGAATCCGGTCCCCCGCCACCAGCGGGAAGATCTTCAGCGCGCCCAGGCCGCGCACCTGCGTCTCTTCATCGAAGATGACCTGGCGGTCCATCGCCTTGATGTCCCGCCCCGGCAGCGGCGCCCCGTAGCGCACCACGTTCGCCACCAGGCCGTTGTTGTCCTGGAACGTCTGGCCCTCCAGCGCCTTGCCCTGCGCCGTGACGCCCGTCATCCGCGCCACGCGGTGCATCCGCTTGCCGTCCTGCTCCGACACCAGCGTCACCGCGCAGAAGTCCAGCCCCGCCAGCTGCCGCGTCGCCTCCAGCACCGCCACGAACACCTGGTCCGGGCTGCCCGCGCGGTTGAGCTCCTCGATGGCCCGGAAGAACCGGTCCTTCTCGTCGCGCGTCTTGCGGATGTAGCTCATCACCCGCTCCACCTCGATGGAGCGCAGCACCTCGCCCGCGATGGTGGTGAGCATCTTCTCGTCCTGGTCCGTGAACGGCTCGTTCTTGAGCTTGTCCGCCACCAGCACGCCGCGCACCAGGCCGCTGCCCTCCAGGATGGGCACCGCCAGCAGCGCCTGCACCGTGGGACCGCTGCTCTCGTAGTACGTGACGCCCTTCAGCCCCTGCGGCGAGTTCATCCGCACCGGCGCGCGGCGCTTCAGCACGCCTCCGATGATGCCCTCGCCCGCGTTGAACTTCTCGCGCTGCACCCGCTCCGAACCGGAGCGGCAGTCGTACAGCTTCAGGCTCCGGTCGTCCGACGTGAGCAGGAACGCCGCGCAGGTGTCCGTGCGCAGGCCCGTCTCCGCGATCTCCAGCGCCGCGTGCACCGCGCCCTCAATCTCCTTCACCGACGCGACCAGCCACTTCTCGTCGGAGTTCATCCCGCTGAAGCTGTCCTGCGTCCCGGAGGACACCAGCCGGAAGGTGCGCGCGCGCTCCTCCACCTCGCGGATGCGCTTCTGCACCGCGTCCGACTCCGCCCGCTTCGCCACCGCCATCCGCGCGGACAGCACCAGGTGGTACAGCCCCGCGAACAGCGCCAGGAACAGCGTGTGCGTCAGGAACCCGGTGATGTTCACCACCGGCCCGCCCAGCGTCACCAGGCCGTCGTACACCAGCGCCACGCCCAGCAGCGTCATGCCCGCGTTGCGAGGCAGGAACGCCACCAGGAACGCCATCAACAGATAGACGATGGGGAACAGCTCCCCGCCGCCAATGGCCACCACGATGAAGGCCGCGGAGATGAGCCCGCCGCCCAGCTCCAGGTCGTCGCGCAGGTCGATGACCGCGCCCACCGAGGAGCGCATGGCCCGGCGCCACGCCGCCATGCCAATGCCGATGAGCAGCCCCAACACCAGCGCCGCTTCCGTCCACCCCAGCGTGTGCAGGCCCCGGAAGCCGCCGCGCGCCAGGTGGACGAACGTGGCCAGCGCCACCGCCGCGGGGATGGCGCGGAAGAACGCGCGCACGAGCTTCGCCGGAGAGGGCACCACGGACAGCGAGGTCATGGCGACTCCAGGTGGAAGACGATTTCGCCCGGCTTCACGTAGCCGAGCTCCTCACGGACCGACTGCTCCAGCGTCGCCGGGTCCTTGCGCAGCGCCGCGATCTCCTTGCGGAGCACGTCGTTCTGCGCGGCCAGCGCGCGGTTGCGCTCATCGAGCGCCTCCACGTCCTGCCGCAGACGCAGGTAGCGCCGGAAGCCCTTGGCGTCCGCCACCGAAGCGAGGCTCAAGGCCACCGCCACCACCGCCGCCACCATCAGGAGCTTTCGCCGGGACGTCATGAGCGCCGGCGAAGGTACCAGCGGCCCCCCTGCCCGCAAGAATTCCGCTCCAGCCCTGTAGCACCCCGGGCGGAGGCGGAAATCAGTCCGCCTTCAGCAGCTTTTCAATGGCCTTCGCCACGTCCGCCTGGCCTTCAATCCCCTGCCACGCGGCCACCGCGCGGCCGTGCCTGTCCAGCAGCACCGTGCTGGGCAGCGCCCGGATGCGGCCGAAGGCGCTCTCACCGGCGCGCATCCGCTCGTCGGACAAGAGCACCGGGTACGGAAACGCGTAGTGGTTCGCGAACGGCCCCAGCACCCGGCCCTCGTCGATGTCCATCCCCACCGCGACGACCTGGAAGCCCTGGGGGCCGTAGGTCTCCTGGAGATGCTTGAGCGAGGGCTGGTCCGCCAGGCACGGGAAGCACCAGGTGGCCATGAAGGACACCAGCACCACCTTGCCCGTGAGCTGGCGGGGGTCGTAGCGCGCGGGCCCCACCGACGGCAGCCACAGCGCCCGGTAGAACGCGGGCCCGGCGTCCACCGGCCCGCCGTGGCGACAGCCGGACACCGAGCCCGTCAGCGTCAGTGCGCCCAGCGCCACCGCGCACAGGAGCGCGCGTCGTCGCACCGGGCTCACGCGCTCAGGCCTCTGTCTCCGGAGAGCCACCCCGGAGCTGACACTCGCGACACAAGCCGTACAGCTCCATCTTGTGCGACGTCACCGTGAAGCCGTGCTTGCGCGCCACCGCGTCCTGGAGCGTCTCGATGCGGTCGTTCTCGAACTCCACGATGGTGCCGCAGCTCGTGCAGATGAGGTGGTCGTGGTGCTCGCGCCCCGCCGCCGCCTCGTAGCGCGTCTGCCCGTCACCGAAGTTGCGCGCGTGAGCCAGGCCGCACTCGTTGAGCAGCTTCATCGTCCGGTACACGGTGGCCACGGACACCTTGGTGTCCTGTTCGCGCACCTTGTTCCACAGTTCCTCGACGGACAGGTGGCCGCCCACCTCGAAGAAGGTGTCGATGATGAGGCTGCGCTGGCGCGTGCTCTTCAGCCCGTGCTGGGCCATGTAGCGCGCCAGGACCTCGTCCTTGTCCTTGTCCGAGGGGCCGTGGGAGTGGGAGTGGCTGTGGTGATGGGTCGTCATCTGCAATCTCTGGAGCACCCCATGTGTTGGGGTGGGGATGCCTGCTCCCGCAAGACAATCTGGACGGCCGGACCTGGCAAGCGCCCGCTTCCCCGGTGACTACCATGGAGTCCGGTGTCTTCGGCTTGCGGCGCGCGTGAGCTGTTTACATTGAGGCCGGACTGGCTCATTGACACCTGTCTGGCCGCGAAGATAGAGGCATCCGCCCTCGTAAACGAGCAATTTTCCGAACCTTTCCATGATCAGTCCCTGGCAGAGAAGACGGCAGCCCGATGACGTACCCACCCCGGTGGCGGTGGCGGTGTCGGACTTCTGCCGACGCGCGAAGGCTCCGGCCCCCGCACAGCAGGTCCGCGAAGCGCTCGCGCTCCTCACTGAAGATGAGGACTTCCGGGTCCGCGCTCTCACGGATGGTGAACCGGAGACGTCCCCCCTGGGGCCCTTCGCGGTGGTGGACATCCTGCGCGGCGTGACGCCGGCGCTCGCGGCCCAGCGCCAGGAGTGCGGCTACTACGACGTGGCGCAGGAGCTGGCCCTGGTGCGCGAGGAGAAGACGCCGCCCCCCGCGCCCGCCTCCACGACGCCCGTGTTCGCGCTCCCCTCCCCGGCCTCCGAGGAGACGGACGCGAAGACCGGCCGCCGCAAGAGCGCCAAGGCGGAGGCCGCCGCCGTCCAGGAGCGCATCGCGCCCAAGAAGCGCACCACCGACGCGGAGGATGCCGACACCGCCGCGTCCGCCCCGGCTCCCCAGGCGCCCCAGGAAGAAGAGGAGGCCCCACGCTTCCTCAAGCGCGAGCTGCCCCGCCCCCGCGGCCGCTTCACCCGCGTGGAGGCCCAGCGACTGTCGTTCCTTGAACTGACGCGCGCGGAGGGCAAGGAGACACTGGAGGCCGCCATCGAGGCCACGGAGCACCGCTACTCACTTCTGCGCACGCTGGAGCACCGCTACAACGGCCCGCGCGGTGAGATGACCCAGGTCGACATGGAGAACGTGCTGCGGCAGCACGGCATCATGGAGACGCTGGAGGCTCGCGAGCGCCACAACATCGAGACCGCCTACGCGTCCCAGCGCGGCGCCACCGGCCGGGTGGCCTGGGCGCTCGGCCTGTCCCCCAGCGAGCTGCAGCGGCTCAACCACGCGCTCAGGATGGAAGAAGTCGTGGAGGCGCTGCGCGAGCGCTTCCGCAACGAGGTGCTGGCCACGAGCCACCTCACCCACCGGCTGGATCTGCTCGGCCGGGACAAGTACCTGGTGGACCTGGGCATCCAGAAGCGCTTCGCCGACGCGCTCCGCAAGGAGCTGGAGCGGCTGGCGAAGGACGCCCTGCCGGACGCCACGGATCTCCACTCGCTGGCCAACGTCGTGGGTCGCAAGCACGGCGCGCCCGCGGAGCTGGTCACCCGCGCCTTCGAGCGCCTGAATCTGACGGAAGGCCTGCGCAAGCAGCTCTCCGCCCAGGCCCAATCCCCTTCGAACTGACTCATCGAGACGAGGCCCCCACCCCATGCCCATCTACGAGTACGGCTGCTCGGCCTGTGGAAAGACCATCGACGTCCTGCAGAAGATGTCCGACCCGACGCCCCCCGCCTGCACCGCGTGCGGCGCCGAGGGCACGCTGAGCAAGCAGCTCAGCCGCTCCAGCTTCCACCTCAAGGGTGGCGGCTGGTACTCGGACCTGTACGGCTCCACGAAGAAGGACGGCGGCGGTTCGTCGTCGTCCTCCTCGGCGTCGTCGCCCGCGTCTTCTTCGACCACGTCGTCGTCGAGCACCAGCACGGCGCCCAGCGCTCCCGCGGCCGCGCCGAGCACGCCGTCCGCGTCCGGCGACAAGTCGTAGCGCCCCAGGCTCCACCGTCCCACCGCCCCCGGCTGAAAATTCGCTGGGGGCGCGGGGAGGCCGCACACTTGACGCGTGCCCTTTCCTCCCTCGAAGCGTCCCCCCCGCCACTGCGCGCTGTGCGGCCATCCGGAGCTGACGGATGCTCGGGGGCAGGGGCGGTTCCTCCTGGTCGCGGACCCGCACGGCCGCGGTCCCGTGTGTCCCACGCAGCGCGGCTGCCGCAACGGCAAGCTCGCGGCGTCGGACACGCCAGCGCTGACGCAGGCCAGCCGCTAGGCTAAGCAGACACCCGAAGGCGCGCGCCGTCCCATCCCGCGCGCCTCCAGGTGCCATGCCGCGTTCCTTCCGCTCGCTGTCGTCGCTGTTCCTGGTGCCGCTCGTGGCCGCCGTGTCTTTCGGCTGCGCGTCCGCCACCCGCATGTCCCCCGAGGACCGCGCCGCGTTGGACCGCGGCCTCAGCGGCCCGGACGCGGAGCAGTACCTGCGCGTCTCCGCCTACCTGACGCCCTTCTTCGGCGACGCGTCCAAGCGGCTGCTCACGCCCTACCCTCCAGAGGACGTGCGGCTGGTGGACGACACCCAGGGCAAGCCCATCAACCCCGGCCCCATCCAGGCCACCCTCCCCGCCGGCTCGCGCGTGCGGATCACCAAGGTGGAGTTCCCCACCGCGTGGGTCGTCACCGAGCGCGTCCTCTACTCCCCGCGCACCTGGCCGTGGGTGTACGTGACGGTGGAGGGCGCCCCCGCGGGCGAGCAGGTGGTGATGGTGCTGCCGCCCAACCTGGACCGGCAGGACGCGTTCCGCGCGGAGCTGGGGAACACGCTGTCACCCCACCCGCTGACGCAGCAGCTCAACGGCTTCAGCGCGGCGGTGAAGGAGGCCGTGCGCACCAAGACGCTGGTGCCGGACATGCCCGCGGACGCGGTGCGCATGGCCTGGGGCCCGCCGGAGTCCGTGCGCCGCACGCTGGAGGGCACCGCCAAGAACGAGGAGTGGCGCTACACCGGCGAGCGCCGCAAGGCGTTCCTCAGCGACGGGAAGCTGGTGCGCGCTGAAGAGGCAGGCAAATCCGTCCTGCCCTGAACCGCCTGGTGCCCGTCTAGCGCCGGCCGCCGCGGCGGTGCTGCTTCTTGCCGCCGCCGCCGCCCTTGCGCTGGGCCTGCGCCTCGCCCGGCCGGGTGAGGCGGGGCAGCTCACCGGCCATCACCGGCCAGTAGTCGCCCTTGATCAGCTCCTCCACCAGCTGCGCCTGGGTGAGCACGTCGCGCTTGAAGAAGGTGGCGCCGCGGCCCATCTCGTCCAGGGAGCCGCGCGCGTCGCTGCCGCCCACGCAGGGCACCTTGAGGACGTCCGCGGCCTCCACGGCCAGGTCGTTGGCCGTCTGCTTCACCTTGGCGTTGTAGCCCTCCACGGCGCACAGCACGCCGGACAGTGAGCGCACGTACTCCATGGCGGGGTTGGGCACGTCGCGGTCGAAGGGGCGGGCCGCGATGATGGCCGCGCCCATCGCCTTCACCTTGGGCAGGCACTCGGCGGCGCTCCAGGGCTTCTCCCGGTTGCTGCCCCACATCTGCACGGGCTCCGGCGCCAGCTCCGGCTTCGGGAAGAAGCACAGGTATTGGCCCCGGTCCGTGACGAGCTCCAGGCCCACGAAGACCTTCACCTTGGACTTCGCGCCGATCTCGAAGAGTTCGTCGCAGCCGTCCTGGGTGTTCGTCTCGGTGAACGCCACCGCGTCCAGGCCGAACATGGCCGCCCGCTCCAGCACGGCGCGCGGCTCCAGGTCGCACCCCTTGGACAGGTGGGAATGGGCGTGTAGGTCGATGAGCATGGGCGACGCGTGCCTAACAGGCCTCCCCGGGCCTGTCGAGCCCGCGCGCGCAGGCCCTCAGGCGTACGCGTAGGACTGGAAGTTGCCCTGCTTGGCCTGGCTGTTCTTCTCTTCGTACGTGCGGATGAGGTAGCCCATCAGCATCAGCGAGGACGTGTTCTCCAACACCCGGGACGGATCCTTGGAGATGAGGTTCGCGCTGTAGTTCAGGAAGAACTGAGCCAGCTCCTCGCCCGCTTCCTTCACGATGAGGGCGTTGAGCGCGCTCGGCTCCATGGTGCGGATGGTGTTGATGAAATCGACCGCCAGGTCCTTCTTCGTCTTCATGTCCACGGTCCTGCCCCCTTTTTCCGCCCACGCCCTGGAGCCGGAAATGGCCCCGAGCCCCGCCCCAATTCACGAACCGGGTGCGACCGGGTGAACCTATGCATGCC
>NZ_RAWP01000079.1:0-48766 GCF_003668935.1 Corallococcus sp. AB032C
CCCTTCACCGCGGCCCTGTGGAACCGGCTGGAGTCCTGCCTGGACTCCCTGCCTTCGGGCGAACGGCTCCGCCTGCTGGACGCGCTCTATGAGATGGCGCTCGCGGACGGCCCCCTCCAGCGCTCCGAACGCGAGGCCCTGAAGCGCATGGCCGAAGGCCTGGACGTCCCCTACGCCAAGGTCCAGGCCCTGGCCGAACTGCACCTGGGCGACGCCACCGCCCACTACCAGACGCTGGGCCTCCCCCCGGACGCCACCGACGCGGAGGTGAAGAGCGCCTACCGCAAGCTCGCCGCCCGCTTCCACCCGGACAAGGCCGCCCACCTGGCGCCCAAGGCCGCCGAGCAGGCCGCCCGCCGGTTCCAGGCCGCCCGCGACGCCTACGAGGAAATCCGCAGGCTGCGCGGCCTGTAGCCCGGGTTAGAAGACAGGAATCCCATGAGCCAGCGTCCCCCGAAGAAGAAGGAAGCGGAGTTCCAGAACAACCCGTTCAAGTCCGCCATCAAGACGCTCCAGGACCAGGAGAAGCAGGAGAAGGCGGCGGCCGCCGCCGCGGAGGCCTCGAAGAAGAAGGCCGTCGTGCAGAAGCCCTCCAAGGCCCCCAAGGCGCGTCCGGAAGACGACGACGTGGGCCTCTTCTTCTCCGCCATGGACGGCGTGCAGCAGATCACCCACCGCGGCGAGGCCCCCAAGACGAACCCGCGCCTGCCGGAGATCATCGACGACAACGCGGAGGCGCTCGCGCAGCTCTCCGACCTGGTCGCGGTGGACGGGCCGCTGTCCTTCACCGGCTCGGACGCGGCCTTCGAGGGCGCCTCCCCCGGCACCGACCCCAACCTGCTGCGTTCGCTGCGCCGGGGCGACTTCTCCGTGCAGGACCGGCTGGACCTTCACGGCAAGACGCAGCGCGAGGCCCAGGCCGCCGTGGAGCGCTTCCTGTCCGACAGCCGCCGCGCCAAGCGCCGCTGCGTGCTCATCGTCCACGGGCGCGGTTTGAATTCCAAGGATCAGATCCCGGTGCTCAAGGACGCGGTGAGGGACTTGCTGTCGCAGAAGCGGCTGGAGCGGATGGTGCTGGCGTTCTCCACTGCCCGTCCGCAGGACGGCGGGGCTGGCGCCGTCTACGTGCTGCTGCGCCGATAGCTTTACGCGTGGCCGTGGCTGTGCATACATGCCGCCATGGTTCGCGACCTCATTGACCTTCACATCCACGTGGGTGGCGCGGTGGCTCCGCACATCCTGTGGTCCATTGCCCACCAGCAGGGCTTCAAGCTCCCCGTCAAGAACTACTTCGACTTCGTCGAGCTCATCACCTCCCGTCCGGGCAAGGTGGGCAGCCTCGACGACTACCTGAAGATCCTCCACACCTGGACGGAGAAGATCCAATCCTCTCCCAGCGCCATCGAGCGCTCCGTCTACGAGGTGATTGGCAAGGAGTACCGGGGCAGCCGCGTCACGCAGATCGAGCTGCGCTTCAACCCGATGAAGCGCAACCTCTCCAGCGAGCTGGACCTGGACCACATCATCCACGCGGCGCTGCGGGGCATGGACCGCGCGACGCTGGAGTACGGCGTGAAGGTGGGCCTCATCTTCTGCCTGGCCCGCGAGTTCGACCACAAGCTCAACAGCATCATCGTGGAGAAGGCCATCAAGTACCGCTCGCGCGGCGTGTACGGCATCGACCTGGCCGGCACGGAGCGCGACGCGATGGAGCACAAGGCCTCGCTCGCGGAGTACGAGGACCTCTACGCCCGCGCTCGCAAGGCCGGCCTCAAGTGCACCGTGCACACCGGCGAGACGGCCGGCACGGGCGCCAACGGCCTGATGGCGGCGGTGGAGAAGCTCAAGCCCCACCGCATCGGCCATGGCATCCGCGCCGCGTACGACGAGTCCGCGATGAAGATTCTTCGCGAGAACAACATCACGCTGGAGCTGTGCCCCACGTCCAACATCCACACCAAGGCCGTGGAGGACCTGCAGGAGCTCAAGCACATCATGCAGACGTTCTGGGACCGCAAGGTGAAGTTCACCATCAACACGGACGGCCCCTACCTGCTGGAGACGGACATGCGGCGGGAGATTGAGATCGTCGAGTCCAACGGCCTGCTCTCCACCGAGCAGGTGGACCAGGCACTCGCGTGGGCGCGCGAGGCGTCCTTCATCCCGGCCTGACGCATGTACGGCCTGACTCGCGCATTGCTCTTCAGCCTGCCCCCGGAGCCCGCGCACCGGCTGGGCATGTCGGGGCTCGCGGCCCTGGGGAAGTGGAACGCCCGCTGCCGCGCCATGCGCGAGCACACGCTGCGCCGTGCCCCCATGGACCTGTCCGTGGAGCTGGCGGGGCTGAAGTTCGCCCACCCGGTGGCGCTCGCCGCCGGGTTGGACAAGGACGCGGAGGCCGTGGACGGGCTGTTCGCCTGCGGCTTCTCCGCCGTGGAGATTGGCACCGTCACGCCGAAGCCCCAGCCGGGCAACCCGAAGCCGCGCCTGTTCCGCCTGCCGGAGCACCGCGCGGTCATCAACCGCATGGGCTTCAACAACCACGGCACGGCCACCGCGGCGGAGCGCCTCAAGGCCCGCTCGTGGAAGCCCGGCCCGCTGGGCGTGAACATCGGCAAGAACAAGGACACGCCGCTGGAGCGCGCGGTGGACGACTACGTGGCGTGCGTGGACGCGCTCGCGTCGCTGGGGGACTACGTCGTCGTCAACGCGTCCTCGCCCAACACGCCGGGCCTGCGCAAGCTGCAGGAGCCAGAGCAGCTGTCCGCGCTGCTGCTCGCCGTGCGTGAACGGATGGAAGCCGTGGCTCCGGGCACGCCGCTGTTCCTGAAGATCGCCCCGGACCTCACGCCCGAGGCCGTGGATGAAGTCGTGGACGTGGCGATGGCGCGCGGGCTGTCCGGGCTCATCGCCACCAACACCACGCTCACCCGCCCCTTCGAGCACCCGCACTCGAAGGAGGCCGGCGGCCTGTCCGGCGCCCCCGTGCGCGAGCTGTCCAACGCCGTCATCCGCCGCGCGTACCAGCGCGGCAAGGGCGCCCTGCCCCTCATCGGCGTGGGCGGCGTGTTCACCGCGCAGGACGTCTACGAGAAGCTGCGCGCGGGCGCCACCGTGGTGCAGGTGTACACGGGCTTCATCTACGAGGGCCCGGGCATGGTGGACCGAATCCTCCCGGAGCTGGGCGCCCTGCTGGCCCGGGACGGCTTCGCCTCCGTGCGCGACGTGATTGGCGTGGACGCTCGCTAGGGGAGTCCTCTTCTTCGCGCTCCTGAGTCACCCCTACGCCGGGGAAGTCACCCAGGACTCTCCGCGCAACTCCTGACACGGCTCCGTCAGCGTGTCGGCACTTCGCGCAGCTCGACGTCGCTCGGGCCCAGCTTGTCCAGCGTCGCGGCGAACCGCTCGGAGACCACCATCACCCCCGTTCCCCATACGCGGAACACGTCGCTCGATGGCACAGTGGCCGCGTCCAGCGCCCAGTCGGTGGCGAGGCTGAAGCCGCCCTGGTGGCCGCAGTAGTCGCAGGACGGGCTGTCCGGCGTCATCGAGGCGTAGTGGGCGCGGCCGATGGGGCGCGCCTCCACCTCGTACAGCTGTCCCCTGCTCCCCTGCAGCTGCGCCTGCACCGCCTCCACGCCTTGCAGCGGCAGTTCGCGAAGGGCCGCCCGTGCGTCCTCGCGCACCAGCAGCTGCCAGCCAGGCCACGCCGTCAGCGGGCCGAAGTCACCGGACGCGGCGCCCCGAAGTGGCCCAAAGGCGCAGCCTGGCGTCACCTCCTGGTCCACCGCCACCAAGGGCGTGATGGCCGCGGCCATCCGGCGGTACTCGGCCACCGTCGTCGGCCAGAGCGTCTCCTCGAGTTCCTTCGCGAGTGCCCCCGTCCCGCTCAAGTCCACCGTCGGGTACGCGCCCGCGCCCGCCCAGGTTCCGCAGCGCGGACAGTCCACCCCTGGCAGCACCCATCGATGCTCGGCGTCGTAGCGCCCGCTCCACCGCCATGACTCCTGCGATGCGCGCACCCTGTAGTACCGCATCAGTCATCCCTCACAGGTTGGGGACTCAGGTCGACGACTTGCCAGTACGTCATGGTCAGACCGAAGAGGCCGTGCTTTTGAATCATGGCCGACGCCTGCTCGAAGTATTCCACCTTCCTGGCGCGGTCCCGTTTCAGCTCAAGCCATTCCTCCCACTCGCGATTCCACGGCCCGCCTGCCTCTCCGCGGTGAATCTTGTGATGCAGGTCGGCATCAATGGCAATCACGTACTGGTGGACATCGATGCCTCTGCGCGCGAAGCGACGCTCGAAGGCCTGGGGGAAGATGTGGTGCCGCTCCTTCGGTCGCCTCGCCCATTCTTCAATGGCCTGCTGCCGACGCAGTTCGCTGGGCAGCGGCTCTCGCCTGTGCCAGCGAAACACCATGATGGGCTGCGCACCGCCTGGAAGTCCCTGGGCATTTCCCCAGTTGCGTTGCGCGCCACTTCCAGGCGCGACGAGGAGTGGTGCCACCGTGGCGCCTCGCGTCCGCACCACGCGCCCGGGCACCAGGTCCTCGCAGCGGTACAGCGCGCAGCCCTCGCCGGCACACAGCGCCGCGGTGCAGATGTCGTGCGTGTCATCGCGACATCCTGCCGTCGTTCCCGCCTCCCGCCACACCTCCTCGGGCGTTAGCCGGTGCACTCCAGCTGGCGCGCAGCTGACAACGAGCAGCAGCCCAAGCATCCAACGCATATGGCCCCCGGACGTGAACGCCGCAGTCTTCCGCACAGCTCACCGTCGCGAGCATGTCCGCGCGGGCAGCACTTCATCCGGTCGCCGACAGCGACCGGCCTTCCCGGTGGCCCCGGGCACGCCGCTGTTCCTGAAGATCGCCCCGGACCTCACGCCCGAAGCCGTGGATGAAGTCGTGGACGTGGCGATGGCGCGCGGACTGTCCGGGCTCATCGCCACCAACTCAACCCTCACCCGCCCCTTCGAGCACCCGCACTCGAAGGAGGCCGGCGGCCTGTCCGGCGCCCCCGTGCGCGAGCTGTCCAACGCCGTCATCCGCCGCGCGTACCAGCGCGGCAAGGGCGCCCTGCCTCTCATTGGCGTGGGCGGCGTGTTCACCGCGCAGGACGTCTACGAGAAGCTGCGCGCGGGCGCCACCGTGGTGCAGGTGTACACGGGCTTCATCTACGAGGGCCCGGGCATGGTGGACCGAATCCTCTCGGAGCTGGGCGCCCTGCTGGCCCGGGACGGCTTCGCCTCCGTGCGCGATGTGATTGGCGTGGACGCTCGCGAAGGCATGCCCGCATAGGCCCACCTGCCCTCCGGGGCAGGTAACCTGTCTTCCTGGCGACACAGGAAACTCGGGACAGGGTGCGGGCGATGATTGTGGGACGTCTTCCGCCCTTCGAGGTGCGCCGTGAAGATCTCGCGTCCGCCGTCCTCCCCGCCCGCGTCGCCGACCTTCACGCCGCGCCCTTCCGTGCCGCAGCCGGTCCCGCCGAAGCCGCCCGCGGAGCAGAGCCCCTCCGACGTCTTCGACGGGCCGGTGGCCAGCTCGAACGTGGGTGACAGCAAGCAGGGTGCTTCAGGCAGCAGCATCCGCGTCGGCGCGAGCGCCTCGAGTGGCGGACAGGGCATCGAGGACCGGGACAAGTTCAAGCCGTCACAGGGCCCTGGTGGCCCGGGCACGACCGCCTCCGGCAGCAGCATCCGCGCGGGCGGCCGGGGCAACTCCGGCGGGACGCAGGGCGATCCCCCCTGCACGCCCCACCGGAGGGACTGAAGACGCCGTTCCTCCCGCGCACGCGCGCTCAGTACTCCTTCAGGAGCGCGGCGGCCACCTTGAGGTCCAGCCGCTTGAACAACGCCGAGACCTTCGCCTTCGGGATCAGCTTCTTCGCGGCCGCCTCTACGCGGAGGAGCGCGAAGGCGAGCTGATCGAGTGAGTCGAAGGCCGGCGAGACAGAGCCCTCCTCGTGCGCGTAGCGGACGACCGCTCCCGTCGTGACGTCGAGGAGGAACATCTCGCCGGAGCCGTCGCTCGCGATGCCGACGTACTTGTCGTCGTTCGCACCGGCCAGGTCCTCCTTCTTGCAGTCGAAGCCGTAGCTGTCGAAGTCGAAGGCGAGGGTCATCGACGGCACGCCACCGCCCGTCACCACTTCGTCCAGCGCACGACCCGCGGGAACGGCACGAACCTTCTTGCTGCCGGGCTTCGACACGCGGGGCGCCTTCGGGAAGAAGCGCGCCGCGTCGGCCGCGAAGTCACCGCGCTCGATGTAGCCGGCCAGGGTGCTCGCCTCGGTGCTCTCCCCCCACTCGGTGAGCGTGGGCTTGCTCACGTCGAGCGGCGTGCCGTCCTTGGCGAAGAACGTCGTGCTCTTCAGCTTGCCCTTGGCGAACACCGCCGTCAGGCGATGAGGCCAGGGCTTCGGGACCTTGAAGATCTTGTGCAGGAGCTTCGTGCCGGCGTACTCGAACAGGGCGCCATCGACCGGGCCGACGACCCACTCGAGGGCGCCGTCGATGACGCCATCACGCAGTTCAATCCGCAGCTCGTCCGGGAAGTCGAAGCCGGGGCGGAAGCGCACCTCGACCAGCGCGCCGTCCGCGAACGTCGCGATCATCGTATTGTTCGGCCCGTTCGGCAGCCCAAGCGCCTCCTGCATGGCCAGGCGCGGTGCGTGCTCCGACATCTCGTGGATGCCGAGCGACCATTTGATCTCTCCATCCAGCTTGCCGTCCTTGCGCGTGGCGTCGAGCAGCAGCAGGCCCGACGGATGGATCCACAGGCGCTCGCGCGCGTCGTTGGGACCTCCGCATCGCCAGAGTTTGGTGGGGGCATCGAAGGTGGCTTCAGGAGGAACGCTCTTGGGGCGCGGGGCGGTCGTCATCGCGCCGCACCATACCTGTCGCACCCCTTCCCTCCACCTTCTGGTGGGCGCGGAAGCGCTGTCTGGCTTTGAACGCTGACGCGCCGCATCTCAGACGCGTCTTCGGTTTTCCGGGACTCCTCGGAAACTTGGAACGTGGTGGGTCCGATGATGGTTTCAGGAACTCCGTCCTGAGGTGCTTCGTGAAGATCTCCCGCCCGCTGTCGAGCCCCACGCAGCCCGAGCAGCCCACCCAGCTTCCGGTGCATCGCGCGTCCGGGCAGAGCCTGGCTGGCGGGCACGGATCCTCCAGCAGCGCCCAGGGCTACAGGGATCCGCCGGACCTCTTCCAGGGCGGCCCCAGCCATGACCGGCCTGGCCTCTTGATCCAGGACCGCCTCCATCGCGGCCCCGTGGGTGAGGGCGGCCAGGCGCGGCCCTGCGCCTCCGGCTCCAGCGTGAGGGGCCAGGGTGGTGGCCACTCCGGTTCCGTCTCGTGCAGCTTCGTGCCTTCGGAGAGCGGGGCGGCGGGCGCGGCCAGGCCGAAGCCATCCTCCCCCTTCCAGAAGTTGGCCGAGCGGGTCCGCGACCTGTTCGCGAAGCTGGTGGGCGCGGACGCGCCGGAAGGCTCCCGCCGTGGCCGGGTGGCGACGGGCGATAGCTCCCGGTCCGCGGGCTCCAAGCACACCGGCAGTGGCCAGGGACGCATCGGGGCCGAAGAGGAGCTCCAGGCCAGCGACCCGGCTCGGGTCGGCGGCTGACCCGCGGCGTGATCCTGCGTTCCGGGCGTGAGTGACGGTAGGCTTGCCCCGGAATGAACGACGTCCAGCGATTCGGGCCGTACCGCGTCCTGCGGGACATTGGTGAAGGCGGCATGGGGCGCGTCTCGCTCGCGGAACGCGAGGGCTGGGAAGAGCCGGTCGTCCTCAAGCGAATCCACTCCGAGCACGCCGCCGACGTCCGCTTCCGCCGCCGACTGCTGCGTGAGGCGGAGGTCGCCGCCGGACTGCACCACCTCAACGTGGTGCGGGTGCTGGAGACGGGCGTCATCGACGACCAGGTCTACCTGTCCATGGAGTACGTCGCGGGCTCCAGCCTCGCGCACATCCACGCGGCGAGCCGGCCGGAGCTGCTGCCACCAGGCCCCATCCTGGATGCCATCGCGCAGGCCTGTGACGGGCTCGCGTACGTGCACCAGTTCGTCAACCCGGAGTCGGGCAAGTGGATGGAGCTCATCCACCGCGACGTGTCCCTGGACAACCTGCTGCTGTCCTACACCGGCACGGTGAAGATCGCGGACTTCGGCATCGTGAAGACGTCGGAAGGCACGCAGACGACATCCGGCGTGGTGATGGGGAAATTGGCATACATGTCCCCGGAGCAGATCCGCGACGAGGTCCTGGACGCGCGCGCGGACCTGTACTCGCTGGGCATCTGCCTTTACGAGCTGCTCGCCGGACGGCGGCCGTTTCCCATCCAGCGCGGCCGCGCGGTGATGGAGTCGGTGCTGTATGACGCTCCGCCACCGCTCACGCCGCAGCGCCCGGGGATTCCCGCGTCGCTGGTGTCGCTGGTGGAAGCACTGCTCGCCAAGGGCCGCAAGGACAGGCCCACGGAGGCCGCCGCCGTGGCGAAGGAGCTCCGCGCGGAGCTGGCCCGGCTGGGCGAGTCCCCGCTCTTTCCGTCCCGGCTGATGGAGCCACCCACCGGCGTCCCAGCGAAGCTCCGGAGGCTCCGTCCGGCCCTGCCCGAGCCTCCCGCCTCCGAGCCCACGGAGGTGATGAAGCCGGAGGTCCTGCCCACCCTGCCCCTGGAGCCCGCGCCTCCACTGCGCTCGGAGGCGCCGACCCAGGCGTTGAGGCCCCAGCGCCCGGTGTCCCGGCCGCCGGAGCCCGCTCCTCCCGCGAAGCGGTTCCGGCCCTCCGAAGAGCCACCGCCACCGTCCTCACAAGCACTGTGGCTCAAGTGGGTGGCCGTCTCCGTTGCGGGAAGTCTGATCGCCGCGGCGGCCTGGTGGTGGAGCTGATCAGCAGCCGCAGGTCCCGCTGAAGGCGTACTGGTATTGATATTCCGTGTGCGTGTAGGTGCCGCCCGCGTCGAAACACACGCGATAGCTGTACTGCTGATTGAACAGGCCCGGCTTGCCGCGCTGGTAGGGGTAGCTGCCATCGTCGCACGGCGGAGGGAGGTGCTCAGGCCCGCCCCCCGTGATGGAACGGGGAGCAGCCGCCATCGGATCACCCTCACAATACCAATAGACGCCACACGCGCGGTTGTCCGAACAATACTGCCCGCCCGAGTTGATCCACTCGGACCAGTTCGCGCACGAGCCCAGCGCGGCCTCCGTCGTGGCCAGTGAAGCCTCCTCGGCCGCGGCCTCCTCGGGCGTCATGGGCCCACCGCACGCAGTCAACGCCAGACCCGTGCAGACGCCGACGACGACGCGCAGCAATGACATTCCAGGCATGAAGGGGGACTCCTTGTCCGAGGGGGCACCGGCATGGCGCCCAGCCGTCCGACAGGGATTCAGATTAGACAATCTCGACTCCCCAGACCAGCGCAAGCCTTTCAGGAAAATTCCCGACAAGAACGGTCCGTTCAAAAGGCGGCAAAGCCTATCGGCTTGCAATCCATTGCCGCACCGCGGCCAGCTCGCGCCGCGTCATATTGCCGCCCTGCGCAAAGCCATCCTCGGCCTTGTTCGCCAGCGTCAGAGCCCGCGCATGCTCCGCGGGCTGACCCCAGAGTGCCTGCGCGAGCGCGAAGTGCGTCATCGCGGCGTCCACCGGGTTCCAGCCCAGCGGGGCCAGCACCCGCTCGGAGGTCTCCAAAAGCTCTCGCGCGCTGTCGCCCTGCCCCAGCAGGAAGTACGCGAGCCCCAGCGCGGTGCGGCTGTGGATGGTCCGCGCATGCTCCGCGCCCAGCGAGCGCGACTTGGAATCCAGCGCCGCGCGCAACAGCGGCACCGCCTCCTTCGGACGGCCCTGCGCCACCATCAGCCGCCCTACGTCCTCCTCCAGCGTGTCCACCGCGAACTCCTCTGGTGGCAACACCTTTCGTTGGAGCGCCAGCCCTTCCTGGAAGTGCGCGAGCGCGTCCGCGTCCCGCTCCAACCGCTCCTCCGCGCCGGCCAGCGCCTTCAGCGAATCAATGGCCTCGCGGCTCTCCGCGCCAAAACCCTGACGCATTCCCTCCAGCGCCTGCCGGTGCAGCGCGAGCGCCCGGTCCGGCGCGCCCAGCGACTCCTGCACCAACGCGATGTCGTGGAGCAGCAGCAACGTCTGGGAATTGAGCGGCCCCAGCGTCTGCTGTTGCAGCGTGTACGCGCGCTGTAGCCACTCCAGCGCCTTCGGCAGGTTGCCTGACTCCTGCTCCGCGAAGCCCAGGTTGGTGAGCGTGCCCGCGAGCAGCGGATGCACCGGGCCCAGCCGCTCCTCGTAGATGGCGAGCGCCTTCTGGTACAGCGCGGTGGCCTCCGCCTTCTTGCCCTGGCGCAGCATCACCATGCCCAGGTTGTTGTAGACCTTCGCGGTGTCCACGTGCGTGGGCCCCAGGGTTCGCTCGCGCAGCGCCAGGGCCCGCGTGTAGTGCTCCGCCGCCGCGTCGAGCGCTTCCTCGTTCAGCGCGAGGATGCCCTCGTGGTTGGCGAGCCGTCCCTCCAGGTCCGGCGCGGAGCCCAACCGTTCGATGAGCGCGTGCGCCTGGGCGCTCCACAGGTGGGCCTCGGGGAACCATTCGGGATCCCCGCTCAGTCCCAGCACCAGCTCCGTGGCCACCTGGAGCGCCACTTCGTCATGCCGTCCCGCCGTGGCGGCGGCCATGGCCTCGTGCCACGTAGCCCGCGCGTCGCGCGACTGGCTCATGCGGTGATGGGCCCAGCCCAACACATGGAGCGCCTCCGCCTCCACGGGCCGGTAGTGCGTCACGTGCGCCGCCTCCACTGCGGCCTTGGCCACGGGCACCGCCTGCGCGTAACGGCCCGTGTCGAGCAGCGCCTGCGCATGCGCCACGTCCTTGCGCACGGCGTCCACGCGGGTGCGCGCCGCCTGGTCCTCCGGCGGGGGCACCGCGGCGGAGAGCGCCTCCACGTTCGCGCAGCCAGACACGCCGCGCAGCGAATCCACCGCTTCCGCGCTGCGCTGCACCAGCGCCACATCCGCGTGCGCCAACTCAGCCCCCAGCGCGTCCACCGCCCGCAGGCGCCGGTCCAGACACGACATGCGCAATGCCAGATGCGCTTCCGGCTGCTCTCCCGTCACGCGCGTGGCCTCGCAGGCCTGGCGATGCATGCGGCTCCACTCGGACGCGTAGGCATCCAGCGCGCGCTCCACCCGGTCGAAGGCGCCATCCGCGTCCTTCGCGCCACTCTTCTCGAAGGCCTCCGCCACCGCCGCCTTCTGCGTGGGACCCCAAACGCGGGCGAACAGCTTGGGCGCGCCACTGCACGGCGTGGGACGCACCCACGCCACGCCCACGCCCAGGAAGAGCCCGGCCACCACCGCGATGGAGCGGCCCGCGAGCTTCTTCCGTCCCGCCTCCGGGTCGCGCTCCAGCGCCGCCAGCAGCGCCTCCATGGACGCGAAGCGCTGCTCCGGCGCCACCGCCAGGCCCTGCGCGAGCACGCGGTGCACCCAGCCCGGGACGGATGGATGCGCGGGCGGCTCCAGCTCCACCCGGGGCACCACCGCGCCCTGGGGGGCCCGCTGCGAATCCAGCAGCGTGACGGCCATGCGCCGCAGCGTTCCCTCCTCGAAGGGGCGCTGACCGGTGAGCGCCTCGTAGACGGACACGCAATAGCTGAACTGATCCGCGCGCGCGTCCGGGCCCCGGCCCGCGTACTGCTCCGGCGCCATGTACGCGGGCGTCCCCACCAGCGCGCCCGTCGCCGTGAGCCTTGTGTCGAGCGGCCCCTCCAACAGCGCCGCCGGTGGCACCGCGGGCCCTGCCTCCGTACCCACGCCCGCGTCGGACGCGATGCCGAAGTCCGTCACCCAGACGCCGCCGTCCCGGCCCAGCAGCACGTTGTCCGGCTTGAAGTCGCGGTGCACCAGCCCCGCAGCGTGCGCCGCCGCGAGGCCCTGCCCCATCGCCCGGCATACGGCCAGCACCTGACGCTGGGGGTGCGGCCCCTCGCGCAGCCACTGGCGCAGCGTGCCGCCCTCCACCCGCGCCATGGCGATGAACACCCGGCCCTCATGCGTGCCCACGTCGTGCACCGTGAGCACGTTCGGGTGGGACAGGCGCGCCATGGCCTGGGCCTCGCGCACCAGCCGCAGCGCGCGGGCGTCCTCCTCCTCGTCAGGCAGACGCCGCTCGTGCAGGAGCTTGATGGCGACGGTGCGGCGCAGCTCCGGATCGAAGGCCTCGAAGACCTCGCCCATGCCGCCCTTGCCCAGCCGCGCCAGCAACACATAGCGCCCCACGCGCGTCGCATGGAGCGGACGCTCCGGTACGCTGGAGTCACCCGTCGGGTGGCCTGTGTTCGGCGCCTGGGAACCGGTGTCTTCAGTGGGCCGGGAGGTCTTCATCGCTCCCGGCCTATCCTGAACCCGCCTTTCCCCATTATCCCTGCCTGCCTACCTGCTCCGGGTAGTGATTGTGACAATGCCCAATGGCAGACATTGCACATCGGGCACGACGCACGCGGTCAGGGGCGGCTGGTTATAGCGGCGCCCATGCCCACCCTTCTCCTCAGTGCCAGGGATTTGCGCGGCCTCTACACCGTCGAGCTCGGACTGGAAGCCGTCGAGCGCGCCTTCCTGGCCCATGGCCGCGGTGACGCGCTCATGCCCCCCAAGGTGTACCTGTCCCTGCCCAGGTACGACGGCGACTTCCGCGCCATGCCCGCGTTCCTCGACGGCGCGGCTGGCGTGAAGTGGGTCAACGCCCATCCGAACAACCCGCGCAAGCACGGGCTGCCCACGGTGCGCGCCGTGTACGTGCTCAGCGACCCGGACACCGCGTCCCCGCTGGCCATCCTGGACGGCACGCTGCTCACCGCGTGGCGCACCGGCGCCGCCGGCGGCATCGCGTCCAAGTACCTGGCGAAGAAGAAGCCGCGCACGTTGGGGCTCGTAGGCTGCGGCGTGCAGGCGCGTGTCCTCATCGACGCGCACCGCGCCCTCTTCGGGGACCTGGAGCTGCTGCTGGCGGACGTGTCCTCCCAGGCCGCGGAGGCGCTCCAGAAGGAGAAGGGCGGCCGCGTGGTGAGCCTCCAGGACGCCTCCGGCGCGGACATCGTCTGCTCCGCCACGCCCGCGCGCGCCCCGGTGGTCCGCCGT
This sequence comes from Corallococcus sp. AB032C, assembly GCF_003668935.1. Taxonomy (NCBI): domain Bacteria; kingdom Pseudomonadati; phylum Myxococcota; class Myxococcia; order Myxococcales; family Myxococcaceae; genus Corallococcus; species Corallococcus sp. AB032C. The sequence goes on from NZ_RAWP01000079.1 coordinate 13,146, forward strand.
GAGTGGGTCCAGGCCGGCGCCCACATCAACGCCATGGGCGCGGACGCCCCCGGCAAGCAGGAGCTGGATCCGCGGCTGCTCGTCGAAGGGCGCGTCTTCATCGACGACGCGGATCAGGCGCTCCACTCCGGCGAGGTCAACGTGCCGCTGCACGACGGGCTCATCCAGGCCGAGCAGCTCGCCGGTACCCTGGGAGAGGTCGTCGCCGGCCGGAAGCCCGGCCGCACCGGCACCGAGGTCACCGTCTTCGACTCCACCGGCCTCGCCGTGCAGGACGTGGCCCTGGCCCGAGCGCTCTACGACGTCGCCCTCGCGAAGGGTGTGGGCCAGCGGTTCGATCTGGTCGAGGGCGCCTGACGCCCGTATCCCACCCGGTGCGTCCTCCGCGCGGGGACGACCCAGAAGGACGCACGGGTGCGGCGTTGTGAGGCAAAAAAGAGAGCGCTCGCCGGCACCTTGGAGTTTTACCGGCGAGCGCCCCGGGCCGCGTGCCGACTGGCAGGGCCTCGTAAAGTCGCGGCGGATGTGGGGAGCGGCCTGTCGGCCCGCCCCACGCCACCTTCATGTTTCCTGCCGTCCGCCCCGCGTCCCGTGTTCAGGGCCCCGCGCTCGGCGTCCGTTTCCTTCAAAAAACCCCTGCGTACCGGCGGTGATTCCTCCACCCGCCTGATCCGCCACACCCAGGGTGGGCACGCCTGCCGCTTCCGGCAACACCCGAGGCGCCATTACCACGCATTGCCCACCAATCTCCACGAAAATCGAGCTATTCCCATCTATAACCTGCGCACACGCAGGTCCTCGGGGAGAAACCGCCTCCCTTTTCTACGAAACGCGCCCGCCCCCAATTGCTGAGGACGGGCGTGGATTATCCGGATCGGTCTGACATTTGCCGGCCCCTGGGGGCGGTTTCAGCCTGGGGGCAGTCCTGCCACCTGGCGGTACAGCGCGTCATGTCGGCGCACCATCTTCTCCAGGGACAGCTCGCGGGCGACGAAGCCCCGGGCGGCCTTGCCCATCTTCCGGGCCTCCTTGGGGTTGGCCAGCAGCCGGCGGAAGGCCTGGGCCAGCTGGGCGGGCCGCTCCGGCTCCACCACCAGGCCCCGCTCGCCGTCCGTGATGAGGTCCGGATTGCCGCCCACCCGCGTCACCACCATGGGCAGCCCGGCCGCCATGCCCTCCATCACCGCGTTGGACATGCCCTCCGCCGTGGAGCACAGGACGCCGAAGGTGGCCTGACCGTAGAGGGCCGGCACGTCCGTGCGGTGCTTGAGGAAGTGCACCCCGTCCGCCACCCCCAATTCGTGCGCCATCTTCTCCAACCCCGGCCGGCGCGGCCCGTCTCCCACGAACCACGCGTTCAGCTTCGTCCCCTCATGACGCAGCATGGCAAGGGCGAGTAGCAGGTCCTCCTGCCGCTTCACGGGGTGGTTCATGTTGGCCACATGGAGGACCGTGGGCACGCCGCTGGTGTCGGGCAGTGTGTCCTTGAGCCCCTCCGCCGCGCGCGCGTCGAAGCGCTGGAGGTCCAGGCCGTTGTGGATGACGGAGATGCGCGATTCGGGCAGCCCCTCCTCGTTCATGAGCAGCTGGCGGATGGCCTCCGCGTTGGCGATGACGTGATCCGCCATGCGCGTCATCTGCGCGTGCAGCAGGCGGCGGGCCTTGCCCTGCCAGTGGGACAGGTCCAACCGGCCGACGATGACCTTCGCGCCCGCGAGCTTCGCGGCCGGCACCGCGATGATGCTGGAATAGAAGTCATGCACGTGCACCAGCTGGACGCGGTGTTGCTTGAGCCAGCGGGCCATCCGGTGGATCTGCAGGAGCGTGTTGGGCTGCACGAGCGAGCCCTTGAGAGAGAACACCTCCGGCGCGTGCCCCAGCTTCCAGACCGAGCCCATCAAGGGCCCGGCGTCCTCCAACACAGACACCTGTAATTGGTAGCTGGAGGGCAGGCCTCGCAGCAGCTCCAGCACCTGGACCTCGGTGCCGCCAATGTGGAACGACCGGGTGAATTGCACCAGGCGGAGGGGCTCCTGCCCCATCCGCGCATCCTCACGCCGCATGCCCAGACCCCTCCCACGTGGCCACCGGCGCGGGACTCATCGCCGGTTGCCTCCCCACCGCCAGGGCTCTCTCCCGTGCCTGCGCGATGCGGTGCGCGCTCGCGGCCAGGCCGAAGAGCACGTAGCAGTGCGCGGACAGGATGTAGCCCGAGAACAAGTCACAGATGAGGTAGCCCGCCACCGACGCCGATAGCGCGCGTGCCAGCCATCCCATCTCCGAGTCCGCCGACGCGGCCACCGCCCCGCCCACGGCCCCGCCCGAGAACACCAGGAAGCACAGGAGGCCAATCCACCCGAGCTCCCCGATGACGTCGAGGAAGATGTTGTGCGCCACGTAGGCGCGGTGCGCCTCCGGCGGCGCGTACTGGAACCAGGCGTAGCGGAAGCCGCCCGCGCCCACGCCCAGGAGCGGCTTGTCCAGGCTCATGCGGCTGGCCACCTGCCACGCGTAGACGCGGCCCATGGCGGACGCGTCCTCATGGAACGCCGCCACCGTCTCGTTGCGCTGCCAGAAGCTCTTGGGCGCGAACACCGCCAGGCCCAGCACGAAGACGCTGCCCAGCACGATGGCCTGCATGCGGCGCTTCTCGCGGATGGCCCACAGGGCCATCGCCACCGACAGGCCAATGAAGCCGCCGCGAGAGTGCGACAGCACGATGGCCACCACCGCCAGCACCGCGGACACCGCGCACAGCAGGCGGAACACCCACGGGGTGCTCTTGCGCGCGAGGAACGCCACCGCGAGCGGCACCACCAGCACCATGTTCATGGCCATGTGATTGGGGTCCGCGTACACGCCGACCCAGCGCGAACGGAAGCCCTCCACCATGTTCTCGCCGACGATGTACCAGTTGATGACGCCAATGGACGTCACGATGGCGCCCAGCACCATGGCGCCGGCCACCACCGCCAGCCGCTTGGGTGTGGTGATGACGTTGACGAGCGTCAGGTAGATGGCCGTGAGCTTCAGCAGCTCCACGCCCTGGAAACGCGTCACCTCCGGATTCACGCTCCACGCCACCGAGCAGAACGCCAGCGACGAGAACGCCAGCAGCGCGATGCCCCGCGCGCCGTCGAAGAAGAGAGGCTCCGCCTTGCCAATGCGGCGCATCACCATCAGGCCCGCGCCAAGCCCTGAAGTCAGCAGCGCGAGTCGCAGCGGCTCCAGCGCGGGGATCCACTCACCCGGCACCGCGTACATCACCGCCGCGAACCCCGCGAGCATGTAGAAAGCCAGTACGTCGCGACGCTGCCCCACCGCGCCCGGTCCCATGTACGCCACCCCTTCGCTGTCGGTCGCTCGTCCCGTCACACGCGTGCCCCTGGCCCTCGTGGATTTCCGTTTGCTGTCTGCAAACAGCCGTTTGCAAACAGCTAGCGGGCGAGGGGCAAAGCAGCGCGCGTGCCAGAAGATGGCAACGCGGGAGGCCTGTATCTTCGGGAGGTTGCGGGCTCGCCCGCGACCGCCGGGCCGGGCAAGGCTGAAAAAGCTACGGGACCGGGGCGCTCTCCATCGGTAGGACCGCGGAGGCGATCAGATCCAAACGCCCCTCGCGCAGCCACGCCGGCCCCAGCTCCGACAGAAGCCGCGCCAGCGTGACGTTCACCACCCGACGCAGCTCCTCACGCGCTGGCTCCGGAACCACGGGCGAAAGCGCCGCCACCGCGCGCTCCGCCGCGCTCGCACGCAGGCGAGGTGCATCCGGAGTGCCTTCGAACAGGCGCTGGCCCAGTTCCACCGTGCGCCCCAGCGGCACGGGCCGCACGTCCACGCCCTCCTCCAGCACGGCCATGCCCACCACGGCCGCCCACAGCCGCTCCACGCCCAGCACGTCCAGCGACACGCCGAAGCGCGCCAGCACCGTGTGCGCCGCGGCCTCGGATCCGCCCAGGAGCGCGCCCAGCGCCGCCACCTGTCCCTCCGCGCGCGCGAGCAGTCCTTCCGAACCGGCCACCTCCCGCAGCGAACGGAACGGAACGGGCTCCGCGCCCGGGACGCGCAGCGCCCTGCGAGGACGCTTGCGCCGCAGGGCCTCCAGCGCGGCGGCCTCCTCCGGGAGCACCAGCGGCACGTCCTCCAGCTTCACGAAGGGCGCCTTGAAGAGGCGGTCCGCGCGGTACTTGAGCTGGAGCGTCAGCGTGAAGCCCACCTGGAAGACGCGGCGCAGGGGCGTGTCCCGCAGCACGTCTGGCGCCTTCGCCGGGTCGGCGCCCGTCAGGTGCTCCAGGCCCAGCGACAGGTAGTCGCGCACCCATTCGCCCACGCGGCGCACGGCGTCCAGGTCGCCCGGGTCGCCCAGCTCCGCGACGAGCACCGCGTTGGCCACCTCCCGCAGCTCGTCCTCCGCGTTCATCCGCTCCACGTCGGACAGGTCCCGGAAGGCCGCCTCCAGGTAGTCCAGGTGGCCGCCCGTGGCGGTGAGCGCGGGCGTCCCGGGCCCCGAGGGGCGCGGCGGCACGTCCACGCGGCTGAAGAGCGCGAGCGCGTCCTCCAGCGACGGGAAGCCCAGGTCGGCCAGGCGCGCGCGGCGGAACTGGAACGCGGTCTCCTCCAGTTCGGAGGGGATCTCCCAGCGCACGGCCTCGAAGAGGCGCACCGCTTCGAAGGGGTTCTCCGCGATGAGATCATTGAGGAGCGCGCGCATGGCGGACGCCTCCACGCCCTCCACCTTCACCTCCACCAGGTAGCGCCCTTCCGGGGTCTCCATCGTCATGCCCTGCGGGTTGACGTCCGGGTTCTCCTCCAGGTCGTGGACGGCGGTGAACTCCTTGAGGAGCGTCTCCACCACCTCCAGGTCCACCGCGTGCACCTTGCGCAGGAAGTCCTCCTGCTCGTCGCCGCGCGCGGCGCGCAGCCAGGTGAGCACCGCGTGAGGATCCAGCTTGTCCTTCGCCCAGCCGCCCAGGTCCACGAAGGTGCGGAACTGCGCGGGCGACGCCAGCTGCACGAGCTCCGTCGTGTCCGCCAGCCCCACCTCCTGGATGGTGACGTAGAGGTCCTCCGCGGGCAGCGAGCGCACCAGCGCGGGCGTGTCCTCCGCGTCGAAGAGCGCCGCCACCCGCTGGCGCGGGGACAGGCGCATCAACCGCTGACGCTCCTCGCGAGGCGCGAGGGGCGAACCACCACCATTCGTCTTGCCGTTCTGGGACACGCCGGGGGTGCTACCACAGCGCGCCTACGGTCGGCAGCCTCAGACGCGGGTGGCCTTGCCGAAGGTGTCCAGCAGCGTGCCCCAGACCTCCTCCACGCCCAGCTTCTCCGTGGAGGAGAACGGGATGACCGCCTCGCGGGGCAGCTCCAGTTGCTCCGCGACCTTGTGCAGCCGGGGCTTGCGCTGCGCCTTCGTCAGCCGGTCCACCTTGGTGGCCACGACGAGGATGCGGCGGTTGTGCTCCTGGAGGTAGTCCAGCGTCTGCATGTCCTCCGGCGTGGGGCCAATCTCCGCGTCGATGATGCTCACCACCACCTCCAACCGGTGCCGGTTCTTGAGGTAGGTGGTGATCATCTCCTGCCACTGGGCCTTGTCCGCCTTGCTCGCCTTGGCGAAGCCGTAGCCGGGCAGGTCCGCCAGGCGCACCGTGTGGCGCACGCCGTCGCGGTCCAGGTCGATGTCGAAGAAGTTGAGCGTGCGGGTACGCCCCGGCGTGTTGGACACGCGCACCAGCTTCCGCCGGTTCGTCAGGGCGTTGATCATGGACGACTTGCCGACGTTGGAGCGGCCGACGAAGGCCACCTCCGCGCCGTGGTCCGTGGGCAGCCCCTTGAGCTCCACGGCGGTGGTGACGAAGCGGGAATCGAGGATCTTGATCAAGCGGAGGTCACTTACTTCTTCGCCGTGGCCGGAGCCGGCGTGGAGGGGGCGGCGTCCGCCCGGGTCTGCTGCTTGCGGGCGCGCTCGGCGGACCAGTGGTCGATGGCCTTCAGCGCTTCCTTGAAATCGAACGGGCGCAGGGACGGCGAGGACGCGTCATGGCAGGTGCGGCACTGCTTCTCCGACGGGTCCACCAACCCCACCAGCCGCGCCAACTCCGGGTCCTTCATCACGTAGGACGGCGAGTAGTACTGCCCGCCGCCGTGGCATGTCTCGCAGGTGACGGCCGCCAGCTGCTGCTCCGTCTGGTCCGGCGCGTGGCAGGACAGGCAGCGCGCGTCCTTCTTCTGCCCTTCCGCCAGCGTCTCGGTCGCACGGGCGTGCTTGGACTTCATCCACGCGTCGTACGCCTCCGGGTGGCAGCCCTTGCAGCTGTCGGGGCCCGTGAAGTCCGCGGCGCCGGCGAGGCCGCCGGAAACGGCGAGCAAGAGGGCGGAAAAGACCCGGAAGGCACGAGAAGACATGCCTTGAGCACGTAGCAGAGGCCCCTGGAGGGGGCAAGGCGTCTCGTTCGTGATTGAATACCGGGTGGACAGCTGCGTGGCTTGAGGTAACGGACCTTGAGGCGTGCCTGCCTGATCCGCTAGGGAGGAGTCGAGATGCGGACCCCCGTGATTGCCGTCCTGTTCGCCGTTGCCGTCGCTGCCGTCTCCCTGCCTGCTTCCGCCAAGCCGTGGCAGGGCATCGAGCCCGGGTCCTCCAAGAAGGAGGACGTGGTGAAGAAGTTCGGGGAGCCGTCCCGGACCATGAGCCAGGAGGGCAAGGAGATCCTGGCCTACTTCGCCAAGGAGGCCATCAAGGGCACCACCCAGGCCCAGTTCAAGGTGGACCCGGCCACCCAGATGGTGGAGCGCATCGACGTGTTCCCCGGGCCCGTCATCGAGAAGGACACCATCGAGAACAGCTACGGCCCCGCGTGCCCGGCCGGCGCCATGCCCGCCACGCCCTGCTACCTGCGCAAGCTGACGGACGACTTCCGCACCTACTTCCTCTACGTGAAGCTGGGCGTGGCCATCTTCTTCAACGAGGACGGCAAGACGGTGCAGTCCTTCGTCTTCACCACGCCCAAGGCCGCGAAGTAGCCCGTGCACGTCTTCGGACTGACGGGCGGCATCGCCTCCGGCAAGAGCACGGTGAGCCGGATGCTGCGGGAGCTGGGCGCGCGCGTGCTGGACGCGGACGTGCTCGCCCGTGAGGTGGTGGAGCCCGGCACGCCCGGCCTGAGGCGCATCGACGAGCGCTTCCCCGGCGTGGTGGGCCCCGACGGCCGCCTGGACCGGGTGAAGCTGGGCGCGCACATCTTCGCGGACCCCACGGAGCGGGCCGCCCTCAACGCCATCGTGCACCCGGAGGTGCGCGCCCTCTTCCTCCAGAAGCTCCAGGCGCTGGAGGCGGAAGGGGTCACCCACGCCGTCTACGACGTGCCGCTGCTCATCGAGACGGGCCTGCACCAGGCCATGGAGGGCGTGGCCGTGGTGTGGGTGCCGCGCGAGGTGCAGAAGGCGCGGCTGATGACGCGCGACGGGCTCCTGGCGGACCAGGCGGAGGCGCGGCTCCAAGCGCAGATGGCGCTGGACGACAAGCGCGCGCACGCGACCTGGGTCATCGACAACAGCGGCGCGCCGGACGCCACCCGCCCTCAGGTGGAGGCGGTGTGGCGGGCGATGCTCGCACACGGCTGACGGGCGGTTATGCTGCGCCGCGCATGAGCGAGACGTCCAAGACGCGGCAGGGCCCTGGCACCTACTTCATCACCGGATACCCGGGCTTCATCGGCAAGCGGCTGGTGGAGCACATCGCGCGGGAGGACCCGAAGGGGCACATCTACGCGCTCGTGCAGCCCAAGGCCTTCAAGGAGGCGCAGTCGCTCGCGGCGAAGGTGAAGGGCGCGCGCGTGGTGCTGCTCACCGGTGACGCGGTGGACATGCACCTGGGCCTGTCCGGCGAGGAGTACCAGCGCCTGTGCGAACGGGTGACGGACATCTTCCACCTGGCTGCCGTATCGCAGCTGGGCGTGCCCAAGGAGACCGCGTGGCGGGTGAACGTGGACGGCACGCGCAACCTGCTGGAGCTGGCGCGCGACTGCGAGAACCTCTCCCGCTTCAACCACTTCTCCACCTGCTACGTGTCCGGCGACCGCGTGGGCGTCATCGCCGAGGACGAGCTGGACCGGGGCCAGTCCTTCCGCAACGCCTACGAGGAGACGAAGTTCCAGGCGGAGCGGCTGGTGCAGCGCGCCTCCGCCACCCTCCCCGTCACCATCTTCCGTCCGTCCAGCGTGGTGGGCGACTCGCGCACGGGCGAAATCGATCGCTTCGAGGGTCCCTACTACCTGGGCATCCTGCTCGTCACCTCCCCGCTGGTGGTGCCGCTGCCCCTGCCGGGCAACGGCGTGGCGCCGCTCAACGTCGTCCCGGTGGACTTCGTGGTGGAGGCCGTGTGGCGGCTGTCGCGTGACGCGCGCGCGAAGGGGCGCATCTTCCACCTGGTGGACCCCAACCCCATGAGCGCGCGGCGCGTGTACGAGCTCATCGCGGAGAAGTCCCACAAGCGGCTGCCGCGCTTCAACCTGTCCGCGCGCGCCGCGGACGTGATGCTGCGGCTGCCCGTGCTGGAGAAGCTGGCCCGGCCCCAGCGCGCCGCCATCAGCTACGTGAACCACCTGGCCATCTACAACTGCCACAACACACTGGAGCTGCTCGACGGCACCGGCGTGCGGTGTCCGCCGCTGTCGTCGTACCTGGATCAGCTCGTCGCCTACGTGCGGGAACAGTACAAGCAGCGCAAGGAGGGAGCGGAGGTCGAGGATCCTCTGGACCACGGTCCACTGCCGTCTTCGGATGACGCCGCGCCGGCACCGCGCTCGCGCCGCTGAACAGGGTTTGGGCCCGCAGGCAAGGTGCGGCGCGCCACGTGTCACACGCTCGCGCCCGCCTGGCCGCTACGGCTTATTCCAGACTGCCAATTGTTACTGGGTTGCTAACGCAAAATTGAGGGGCCCCCCCTCTATGCAACGAAACAGTGTCCTGGTTAGCATGCGCTCCCACTGAATCTGGCGCGGTGAAGACAACCGCGGCCAGAAGAGTGGGTTGGAGAGCAGCGCTTGCCGGTGACCGTAGACAGTCGATTCGGATGGGCCGCCCCGGGTTCGGGTGTGGCGCCTCGACTGTCCAGCCTGTCGCAGCGCTTCGCACCCGTCCTGCTCGCCTCGCGCGTCCCGCCTTTCCACGCTGAGGTCCCCGCTCACGTCGCCAATGCGACCTGTGGCGTTGGGCTGCGTTTCCTATCGGGCTGTTGTCCACCCAGGGTCCACCATCCGTAAGGAGCGGCCCGCCTCCCCCGGCGGACCTCTCCTGTCGCAGTCGTCGTCACTCGCAGTCCCCTCGTCCTGCAGTTCATCACCCCCAAGAAGGAAGGCGCATGCGTCTCAGGGAAAAGCTGTTGACCAGCCTGCTGCTGGTGCCCATCGCGGGTACCAGTGCGTGGGCCAAGGAGCGGTCGAACTTCGACGCGTTCCTGGAGCAGCGGGACTCCCGCTCTCTCGCCGTGGATTCGAACACGGCGGTGTCCCGCGGGCTTCGCATCGAGCAGACCGAGCAGCGGCTCGGCGTGCCTACGTTCGCCTGGGCGACGCAGGACGGTGCGCAGTCCAAGTCCGTCATCCGCGCCGGCATGACGGCGGAGAACGCGGCGCGCGCGCACCTGCAGTCCGTGGCGGACAGCTACCGCCTGACGCGTGACGACGTCGCGGGCGCCAACCTGCGCTCCATGCACAACACCGGCAAGGGCGCCATCATCGCGACCTTCAACCAGTCGGTGGGTGGCATCCCCGTCTTCCGCAACGAGATCAAGGTCGTCATGGGCCAGGACCTGCGCCTGGTGGCCGTGAGCGGCTACCTGGCCCCGTCCGAGCTGGCGCTCACCGCGCGCAGCAAGGCGCGCGCCGGCTTCAACCTGGGCGCCGCGGACGCGGTGTCCGGCGCGTTCAAGGACCTGACGGGCTCCGGCACGCAGGCCACCTCGTTCATCAACGCGGGCACGAAGGGTGACTACACCTTCTTCGAGCTGTCCCCCGCCACGAAGTCCGCGCTGCCGCAGGACCTGGCCGTCCCGGCCCGCGCCCGGCAGGTGTTCTTCATGCTGGCCGGCAACCTGGAGCCGGCCTGGTACGTGGAAGTGAACGCGGGCCCCAAGGCCGCGCGCTCCAGCCAGTACTTCGGCTACGTGGTCTCCGCGGCCACCGGCAAGGTCCTCTTCCGCAACGACCTGTCCGCGGACGCGGGCACGGCCTTCACGTACAAAGTCTGGGCGGACCAGGCGTCCCCGTTCATCCCGGAGGACGGTCCCCAGGGCAACGACGCGACCCCGCACCCCACGGGCACCCAGGACGGCTACCAGGCCCCGCTGAACCGCCCGGCGAACGACATCACCCTGGCCAACAGCCCCTACAGCAGGAACGACCCCTGGCTGCCGGCCAACGCCACGCAGACCACGGGTAACAACGTGGACGCGTACGCGGACCTGGAAAAGCCAGACGGCTTCCAGCCCGGTACGAGCGACAAGCGCGCGGAGACGACGAGCGACAACACCTTCTCGTACGTCTACGACACGACCAAAGCCCCGGGCACCAGCACCGAGCAGATCAAGGCCTCGGTGGTGAACCTGTTCTACGTGAACAACTTCCTGCACGACTGGTTCTACGACTCCGGCTTCGACGAAGTCGCGGGCAACGCCCAGTCGTTCAACTTCGGCCGTGGCGGCGTGGAGAACGACCCCATCCAGGCCCAGGCGCAGGACTACGGCGGCCGCAACAACGCGAACATGAGCACGCCGGCGGACGGTGCGTCGCCGCGCATGCAGATGTACGTGTTCGACGGTACGCCCGAGCTGTCCGTGACGTCTCCCGCGTCCCTCGCCGCCATCTACGAGGCCTCCTCCGCGAGCTACGGCACGCAGGCCTACGACATGACGGGCGAAATCAAGCTGACCCCCGAGGCAAACCCCCTGGGCTGCACGCCGTTCGAAGCCGGCTACTTCACCGGGAAGGTCGCCCTCATCGACCGTGGCGTGTGCAACTTCGTCATCAAGTCGCTCAACGCGCAGAACGCGGGCGCCATCGCCACGGTCATCACGAACAACTCGCCCGGCAGCCCCATCTCCATGGGCGGCAACGGCATTGATGACGCCAAGGTCGAGACGCCGTCCCTGATGATCACCCAGGAGGCGGGCAATGCGTGGAGGGCGGCGACCGAGCCCATCACCGTGAAGTTCCTGCGCGAGCCGAACCAGGACCGCGACGGTACGCTCGACAACGGCATCATCGCGCACGAGTGGGGTCACTACATCAGCAACCGCCTCATCGGTAACGCCGCGGGCCTGAGCAACAACCAGGGCCGCTCGATGGGCGAGGGCTGGGGCGACTTCCACGCCATGCTGATGCAGGTTCGCGAGTCCGACCGGACCAAGGCGGGCAACGGCAACTGGCAGGGCGTCTACAGCACCGCCGGCTACGTCACCAGCGGTGGCAAGAACCAGGGCTACTACTTCGGCATCCGTCGCCTGCCCTACTCGACGGACATGAGCAAGAACGGCTACACGTTCAAGCACATCGCCAACTTCACCCCCCTGCCCACGGACGCGGGCACGCGCACGGACAGCAACAGCGAGGTCCACAACAGCGGTGAGGTGTGGGCCACCGCGCTGTGGGAGTGCTACGCGAGCCTGCTGAACGCGCACCCGTTCGCGGAAGCGCAGAACCGCATGAAGCAGTACCTCGTGGCTTCCTACAAGGCGACGCCGAACGCGCCGACCTTCACGGAAGCGCGTGACGCGGTGCTGGCCGTCGCGCTCGCGAGCGACCCGGCGGACTACCAGCGCTTCGTGGCGGCCTTCGCCAAGCGCGGCCTCGGCTTCGGCGCCAAGTCGCCGGACCGCGACGCGTTCGACCACATCAGCGTGACGGAGAGCTTCGCCACGGGCGGCAACCTGGAGGTCACCGGCATCACGCTGACCGACAGCGTGTCCGGCTGCGACCAGGACGGCATCCTGGACATCGGCGAGCAGGGTGAGCTGAAGATCACCGTGCGCAACGTGGGCGGCAACGGGCTGAGCGCCTTCGCCGGCACCGTCAGCAGCACCAGCACCACGGCGACGCTGGAGTTCCCGAACGGCGGCGCGATCAACATCCCCGCCCTGTCGCGCGGTGCCTCGGCCACGGTCACCGTGCCCGTCAACGTCACCGCGGTGTCCGGCACGCCCGCGCGCGCCGGCATCAAGGTCGCCTTCGACTCCACGGAGATCCCGGCGGGGGCGAAGACGGCGACGTTCGATCCGCGCGTCAACTACGACAACGTTCCCACCACCAGCGACACGGAGACGTTCGAGTCCGGCCTGGCCGGGTGGACGGTGTCGCAGAACGTGTCGCCCTCCGGTGACTGGACGCTGTCCGGCACGCCGGAAAACCGGTTCGCGAATGGCAGGGATCCGGGGACGATCGCGGAGACCACCATCACCAGCCCCTGGCTGACGGTGGATGACGCGGCTGACTTCGTGATGAGCTACGACTACCGCCACTCCTTCGAGTTCGACTCCAACGCCTCCTACGACGGCGCGGTGCTCGAGTTCACGGTCGACGGCATCGACTGGATCGACCCCTGGGACCTGTACCCGGTGGTGAACGCGGAGGTGGGCTACGTGGACTACATCGCCACGGGCGGCGGCAACCCCCTCGAGGGGCTCCCCGCGCTGGCGCAGGTGAGCCCGGACTTCCCGGACTTCTCGCCCGTGAGCATCAACTTCGGGACCTTCTTCCCCGACCTGGAGCTCAAGAACGTCCGCTTCCGCTTCCGCATCGGCGGTGACGTGGCCGTCGGCGGGTACGGCCTGGACATCGACAACGTGAAGTTCGAGGGCGCCACGGCGGTGTTCTCGGGCCAGGCGGATCAGCCGGCCTCCACGGGCGCGTGCAACGTGCCTCCGGTGGCCAACGCGGGTCCGTCTCGCGTGGGCACGGCGGCGGTCGCCGAGGGCACGCTCGTCAGCGGCGTCCTCAACCGCGCCACCATCACCCTGAACGGCACGGGCAGCTTCGACCCGGACGCCGCCGCGGGTGAAGCGCTCACCTACAGCTGGACCCAGACGGGTGGCGCCACGCCCGTCACCCTGAACGGCGCGGACACCGCGACGCCGAACTTCGTGGCGGACGTGGACTACACGGACACCCTCACCTTCCAGCTCGTCGTCACCGACGCGTCTGGCAAGGCGAGCGCCCCGAAGACGGTGGACATCCAGATCAACAACGTGAACCAGCCCCCGGTGGCCGCCGCCACCGCGCCGGCGACGGTGAACGAGCGTGACACCACGCCCGTGACCCTGGACGCTTCGGGCTCCACGGACGCGGACGTGATCCACGCGAACACGCTGACGTACGCCTGGGTCCAGACGAGCCCCTCGATGCCCAAGGTGACGATCACCAACGCCACCCGGGCGAAGGCCACGTTCCTGGCTCCGGAAGTGACGGCGGACACGCAGCTGACCTTCACGGTCACCGTGACGGACAGCAGCGGTGCGAAGGCCACCAAGGCCGTCGCCGTGACGGTGAAGAACGTGGACCGCGCTCCGGTGGCCAACGCCGGCGCGGACTTCGACGCGGACGCCCGCTCCACGGTGACGCTGGCTGGCACCGGCTCGGATGCGGACGGCACGGCGGTCACCTACCTGTGGACCCAGGAGTCCGGTGACACGGTGACGCTGACGGGTGCGGACACGGCGACGGCGAGCTTCACGGCGCCGGACGTCAGCGCCCCCACCGAGCTCACCTTCAAGCTCACGGCGACCTCCGGCGGCCAGTCCGGGTCCGACCTGGTCAACGTGACGGTGCGCAAGGCCAACCGCCACCCGGTGGGCCAGGCTCCTTCCGCCGTCGACGCGGATGAGGGCAGCAACGTGGAGCTGGACGCTTCCGGCATCACGGATCCGGACGGCGACGCGCTGACCTACACCTGGGCCCAGCTCGGTGGCCAGCCGGTGACGCTCGACAGCACGACCGCGGCGAAGGTGAAGTTCACCGCGCCGCAGGTCCAGGCCGATACGGCCCTGGCCTTCAGCCTGACCGTGACGGACTCCGACGGCGCCACCTCTGGCCCGTACGTCTACACGGTCAACGTGAAGCAGGTGAACCAGGCGCCGGTCGCCAAGGTCCGGGTCATCTCGGGCGTGCGCGGCGGTGAGCTGGTGAAGATCGACGCCGCCACCTCCACGGATCCGGACAATGAGAAGCTGACCTACGCCTGGGCCCAGACGGGTGGCCCGTCCGTGACGCTGACCGGCGCCAACGCCGCCGAGGCCAGCTTCACCCCGCCGGCGAAGAACACGCTGGAGAACTACGCCTTCACCGTGACGGTGAAGGACGCGGCCGGTGCCACCAGCACCGCCGAGATCAAGGTCTCCGTGCCGAAGGCCGACGACGACGGCGGCGGCTGCTCCTCCACGGGCGGCTCCGCTGGCGGCATGGCGCCGCTGATGGCGCTGTTCGCGGCGATGGCGTTCGCTCGCCGTCGCAAGGCGTAAGCCGGCGCTTCATCCTGAAGCCCTGAAGTGACGAGGGGCGGTCCTCACGCGAGTGGGGGCCGCCCCTTCTTCATTTCCCGTGGGCATCCACGAACGGGGGATGCGGTAGGCTCGCGCGCCTCATGGCACGCACGTTCCAGGTGGGAGACACCTTCACGCACGTCCGCCAGTGCGACCGGCTGCGGCCGGTGTATTACGCGGGCGCTTCCGGGGACTACAACCCCATCCACATCGACCCGGAGGTGGGCAGGCAGGCCGGCTTCAACGGCGTCATCCTCCAGGGGCTCTGCACGCTGGGCTGGGCGGTGGAGGCAGTGGCCGTCTTCGTGGGAGACCCGGGGCTGGTGCGCCGGGTGAGGGTGCGCTTCTCCCGGCCGGTGCTGCCGGAGGACACCGTCACCTTCCAGGGCCGCGTCACCGCCGTCGCGGACGGCCGGCTCACCACGGAAGTCACCGCCACCAACCAGCGCGGCGAGCCCGTCCTCCGGGGCGCCGTCGTCGAAACCTCGCTCGGATAGCCATGGCCCTGGACCCCAAGTTCGTCGGCCGTGCGTACGGCCCCTTCACCTATGAGATTGGCCGGGAGAAGCTGCGCGAGTTCTCCCTCATCCTCGGCGGCTCCGTGCCCTCCGCGGGCACCTTCGGCGAGCCCCCGGCGCAGGTGAGCCCCCTGCTCTACTCGCAGGAGGCGGCCCAGGCGGGCCCGTACGGCGACGTCATCGCCTTCCCCAGCTTCGCGGTGGTGTTCGCCATCCGCCCCTTCAGCGCCGCCATCGCGGACCCGGAGCTGGGCGTGGACCGCGTGCGGCTGGTGCACGGGGAGCAGGAGCTGGAGTTCCTGGGCGTGATGCGCCCCGGGGACGTGCTCACCACCACGGGCGAAATCACGGAGCTGTACCGCAAGGCCGGGATGGACTTCCTCGTCGTCACCACGGAGACGCGCAACGCGAAGGGCGAGCCCGTGGTGCGCGGCGTGTGGACAGCCGTCATCCGCCCCGGGTGACGCAAGAAGCCGCGTGCGCCTACTCGCCGGGGGCGATGATGCCCTCGTCGAGCAGCTGCGCGAGGATGCGCGCGGTGTCCAGGCGCGACATGCCGGACAGCGCGAAGAGGTCGTCGAAGCTCACCGCGCCGTCAATCTGCGCCAGCACGAAGCCCGCGCGGTGGTCCAGGTTGAGCCAGATGATGTCATCCGGCTGCAACCGCACGCGCGGCATGCGGTGCAAATCTCCCAGCCGCGCCTCCAGCATGGCCACCAGGATGCGCTCGCTGCGGTCGCGCAGCGCCTCCACGCGCGGGTTCTCCGGCGCCAGGAACTGGGCCCGGCGCAGGAGCTCCACCGCGCCGGAGTGGTCATCCAGCGCCAGCAGGTCCTCCGCGCCCCGCAGCAGGCTCTCCACCTCCGAGCCCTCCGGCAGCCCGCCCGCCGGAGTGAAGGTGTCCGGCAGCCCGAACTCCTGCGTGCGGTGCGCCTCCGCGATGAGGTCCAACGCGTCGCCGCGCACGCCCGTGCCCTCGGGCAGGCTCACGGATTCACGCAAGGGGGCAGCAACCAGGCCGGGCTCGGAGGGGCCGGCCCAGACGCCCCAGTCCGCCTCCTGATCCGGGCCCGTCAGGTTCCAGCCGGTGTCCCCGCCGGGCTCCACCGGGCCGTCCCGCCCCAGCAGCCGGCGCGCGCGCGCGTTGCCCGGGTCCAGCTCCAGGGCCCGGGTGAACAGCTTCTCCGCGCCGGCCATGTCGCCACTCAGTCGCAGCAGCAACCCGGCTTCGACCAGCGCCTTGGCGCGGAGCGCGTTCATCGCCTACCTCCCCGGCGTTCCGCGCGAGCCCGCCGAGCGCAACAGCGGCAGGCTCTGGGCCAGGGCCTCGCAGGCCCGGGTGAGCGCGCCCACGTCTTCCGCGCCGCGCGCCTGACGCGCGGAATCCAGGGCGGCCTCCGCGCGGGCGACGACGTCCGGCGACAGGCCTCCGGCCCCGGGCATGAGCCGCACGCGGGAGAGCGCGTCCACCAGGTCGCGGGCCAGGATCTCCAGCTCCACGCGCTTTGCCTTCAGCTCCTCGGTGTTGCGCGCCGCCACCAGCCAGTCGCGCTGCTCGTCCATGATGCGGCGCAGCTCGTCCTCCGTCAGGCCGCTGGAGGCGGTGACGGTGATGGACTGGCGCAGGCCCGTGTCGCGGTCGCGCGCGGACACGGACACGATGCCCTCCGCGTTGATGTCGAACGTCACTTCAATCTCCACCTGTCCGCGCGGCGCCTCGCGCAGGCCGGTGAGGAGGAACTCGCCCAACAGCTCGTTGTGGTGCGCGAGTTCGTGCTCACCCTGGAGCACCATGATCTTCACCGTGCGCTGGAAGTCCTTGGAGGTGGCGAACACCTCCGTGGCGGACGTGGGCACGGTGGTGTTGCGCGGAATCAGCCGCCGCACGTAGCCGCCGGCGATGGCCACGCCCATGCTCTGCGGCGTGACGTCCAGCAGCAGCAATTCGCTCTGCTGCCCCACCAGCGCGTACGCCTGGATGGCGGCGCCCAGGGCCACGACCTCCTCCGCGTGCACGCCCTTGCAGGGCTCGCGGCGGAAGTACTGGCGCACCTGATCCACGATGCGGGGCATGCGCGACATGCCCCCCACGAGGATGACCTCCTTCAGGTCCGAGGGGCGCACCTTCGCCTCGCCCAGGACCTCCGACGTGATGCCCACCAGGCGCTCGCCCAGGTCCGCCGTGAGCTCCTCCAGCTTCTCGCGGGTGAGCGTGGACTGCAGGTGCAGCGCGGCGCCTCCGCCCGGCGGAGTGCAGATGAAGGGCAGGTGCACCTGCGCCTCCTTCACCGACGACAGTTCCACCTTCGCCTTCTCCGCGGCGTCCTTCAGCCGCTGCAGCGCCATGCGGTCCTTGCGCAGGTCGATGCCGTGTTCCTTGGCGAAGCCGAACACCATCCACTCGATGATGCGGTGGTCCCAGTCCTCGCCGCCGAGGAAGGTGTCACCGCCGGTGGCCACCACGTCGAAGATGCCGTTGTTGATCTCCAGCACCGACACGTCGAAGGTGCCGCCGCCCACGTCCAGCACGGCGATCTTCCCGTTCACCGTGCGGCCGAAGCCGTAGGCCAGCGCCGCCGCGGTGGGCTCGTTGATGATGCGCAGGACGTCCAGCCCCGCGATGCGGCCCGCGTCCTTGGTGGCCTGGCGCTGGCCGTCGTTGAAGTAGGCCGGCACGGTGATGACGGCCTGGGTGACGGGCCGGCCGAAGTGCGCCTCCGCGTCCGCCTTCAGCTCCGCCAGGATCATGGCGCTGACCTCCGGCACGGCGAGGTCGCGGCCCGCCAGCCGGACGCGCACGTCGTCGTGCGCGCCGCACACCACCTGGTACGTGAGCGCGCGCAGCGCGTCCTGCACCGGGTGCGAGGAGTACTTGCGGCCGATGAGGCGCTTGGCCGCGGACACCGTCTCCTGCGGGTTGGTGATGGCCTGGCGCTTGGCGATGCCGCCCACCAGGCGCTTGCCGTTCTTCGACACCGCCACCACGGACGGCGTGAGGGGCTGGCCGGTGCGGTTCTTGATGATGATGGGCTGACCGTCCTGCACCGTGGCGACGAGGCTGTTCGTCGTCCCCAGGTCGATGCCAATCAGCGGTTCGGGCTCAGCAGCCATGGGGACGCATGCACCTCATCACGTGAACGTCCAGCGCAGCTTCTTGAGGGCGGCGCGAGCGTCGGCGTTGTCGGGGTCCAGACGCACGACCTCCTCGAAGTGGTGCTTGGCCGGCTTCTTCTGCCCCGCCACCAGGAGCACGTGGGCCAGCAGCAGCTGGTAGTCCGCGCGCCCCGGCTTCAGCTCCACCGCGCGTTGCGCGAGCTTCATCACTTCCTGCGCGTCCTGCGCCAGCTCCCGGCCCACGCGTGCCGCCTGGAAGGCCGCCTCCGGGTTGTCCCCGTTGAGCGACACGGCCAGCCGGTAGGCCGCCTGCGCCCCGGCGAAGTCGCCGCGCATCTCCAGCTCCTGGCCGCGCTCCACCTCCGCCTGCGCGCGCGTCAGGTCGTGCTTGCGGCGCGCCTCCACCAGCAGCTGCGCGACCTCACGGTTCTTCGGGTCCAGGCTCAGCACGTGGTTGAAGTCCTGATAGGCCCGCTCGAAGTCCCCGCGCGCGGTGGCCGCCCTGCCCCGGGCGATGAGCTCCGTGAGCTTGTGGCTGCGCGCCATGTACGGGTGGCGAGCGAAGCGTGCCTGGCGCTCGGCACGGCGGGCCTCGGACTCCGCGTCGTCCGGGGGCGGGGCGGCGGGAGGCGGCACCGAGGCGAAAGACCCCGAGGGCGGGCGCGCGCCCGAAACGGCGGGGGGCATCACCGCCGCGAAGCTGCTGCCGGACGTCGTCCGCGGGGGCGCTGCGGCCGGAGGAGGCGTCGTCGGGACGCGAGCGGCCGGGGGCGCGTCGGGGGCGCGCGCCGGTTCCTGGCGGCTGAGGGCGTTGTGGGCGTCCGTGAGGCGCTTGAAGATGCGCTCCAGCCGGGCGCGGAAGCTGCCCAGGTTCTTGCCGAAGTAGCGGTCCGGGTGGAAGCGGCGGGAGGCGTTGTAATACGCCTGCTTCACCTCCTGGGGGCTGGCGCCCCGGGACACGCCCAGCACCGCGTGGTGGTCCATCTTCTCCAGCGAGCGCTCCATCTCGATGATGTCACGCTTCTGGTCGGGCTCCAGGTCCACCTCCTCCGCCATGGAGGCGTCCACCGCCGGGGCTGCGGACGGGGCGCGCTGCACCACCCGGGCGGGCACGATGGCCCCCTTGGCGCGCAGCGCCAGCAGCACGGCGATGGTGCGAGCCTCGCCCAGCGAGGAGCGGGACAACACGGCGTCGATGCGTTCGACGCGGCCCACCAATGCCAGCACGGAGCCCTCCTCGGGGCTGAGCTGGAGACGGGCCGGGTCCAGGTGGGGCACCGTGGCGATGTGGTCGGTCCTGCCCCCCAGGCCGACGATGGGGTTGGGCGCGCTCAAGGTGTCAGTTCCGCGGGCTGGCGAATCCCCAAGTGTAGGTGTCCGGGAAGCAGGGCGTCAAACCTCCCGGCACCGCCAAGCCGCTCCCCCTTCTACAACGTGGAGAGGACACGCTGGAGGATGCCCAGCGCTTCGTCCAGCTCGGTCCGGGTGATGATGAGGGGCGGGGCGAACCGGAGCGTCACATCCCCGGCGGAGTTCACCAGCAGGCCGGCATCGCGCAGCTTCGCGATGACGGGGGCGACCTCCCGGTCCAGCTCCACGCCCAAGAGCAGCCCCTGCCCGCGCACGGCCTTGATGCGGCCTTCCGGCAGCGCGGCCTGGAGCGCGCGTGCGCCAGCGAGGAAGTGCTCCCCCTTGGCCCGCACCTCTTCCAGGAATCCGGGCTGACGCATCAGGCGCAGCACCACGTTGCCCGCGGCGGCGGACACCAGGTTGCCGCCGAAGGTGGAGCCGTGGGTGCCCGCGGAGAGGCTGACCGCCAGCTCCTCGCGGCAGAGCATGGCGCCCATGGGCAGCCCGTTGCCCAGCGCCTTGGCGATGCTGATGGCGTCCGGCCGGATGCCGTGGTGCATGAAGCCGAAGGGCTGGCCCGTGCGGCCCATGCCCGTCTGGACCTCGTCCACGAGCAGGAGCAGGCCTTTCTCGTCACAGAGGGCGCGCAGGCCCTGGAAATAGCCCGGGGGCGCCATGCGCACGCCGCCCTCGCCCTGGATGGGCTCCACCAGGATGGCGGCGGTGGACGGCCCCACGGCGCGGCGCACCGCCTCCAGGTCGCCGAACGGCAGGTGCCGGAAGCCCTGGGGCAGCGGCTCGAAGCCGACATGGTACTTCGGCTGGCCGGTGGCGGTGACGGTGGCCAGCGTGCGGCCGTGAAAGCTCTTCTCGAAGGTGAGGATCTCGAAGCGCTCGGGCTGTCCCCGGTCCTTCATCACCTTGCGGGTCAGCTTGATGAGGGCCTCGTTGGCCTCCGCGCCGGAGTTGCAGAAGAACGCGCGCGGCAGGCCCGCCCAGTCGGTGAGCTGCGCGGCCAGGTCGATCTGCGGCTGCGAGTAGAAGACGTTGGAGACGTGCCACAGCGTGTCCAGCTGCGCCTTGGCCGCCGCGACCACCTCCGGGTGGCAGTGGCCCAAGGCGCATACGGCGATGCCGCCAATGCAATCCAGGTACGCCTTGCCATCCGCGTCCCACACCCGCGTCCCCTGCCCGCGCACCAGGGCAATGGGTTGCTGCTTGTAGTTCTGCAGCAGGTGCTGCTTCGCCTTCTGGATGAGGTTCTCGTTACCAGGGGCGGATGCTGGGGACGGCGGCGTTTGCAAGGGGGGGTACCTCTCTCTTCCTGACGACGCGGTGTGGCGACGCGGCGGACCCTAGCGCGCTAGAGGATGTAGCGCGACAAGTCCTCGTCCTGGACGATGGCGGCCAGGCGCTCGCGCACATAAGCGCCATCCACCTGGAAGTCGCGCGGTCCCATTTCGCTGGCGGTGAACGACACGTCGTCCAGCAAGCGCTCCAGCACGGTGTGCAGCCGCCGGGCGCCGATGTTCTGCGTGCGCTCGTTGGCCTGCTGGGCGATGCGGGCGAGCTCCGCCACCGCGTCGTCCGTGAAGGACAGCCGCACGCCCTCCGTGGCGAGCAGCGCGGTGTACTGGCGCAAGAGCGAGTTCTTCGGCTCGCGCAGGATGCGCACCAGGTCACCGCCGGACAGCGGCTCCAGCTCCACGCGGATGGGGAAGCGGCCCTGGAGCTCCGGGATGAGGTCCGCCGGCTTGGAGACGTGGAAGGCGCCCGCGGCGATGAAGAGCATGTGGTCCGTCTTCACCTGACCGTACTTGGTGTTGACGGCCGAGCCCTCGACGATGGGGAGGATGTCGCGCTGCACGCCCTCGCGCGAGACGTCCGGGCCGCCGCCACCCTTGCCGCCCTCGCGGCTGGCGATCTTGTCGATTTCGTCGATGAAGACGATGCCGCTGGACTCGGCGCGCGCCACGGCCTCGCGCTGGACGCGGTCCGGATCCACCAGCTTCTGCGCTTCTTCCGCGCGCAGAATCTGGAGCGCCTCCGGCACGCGCAGCTTGCGCTTCCGGGTGTTCTTCATGCCCGGCATGTTCTTGAACAGGTCCTGGAGGTTGACGCCGATCTCCTCCATGCCCTGGCCGCTGAAGTTGCGCATGAACGTGGGCGAACTCTCGTTCGTCTCCACCTCCACGGTCTGATCATCCAGCGTGCCGGCGCGCAGCTGGGCGCGCAGCTTCTCCCGCTCGTTCTCGCCCAGCGGCGAGGGCGCGGGGGTCGGCGGAGGCGAGAAACCGAACGGCGGAGAGGACGTCGTGCGCGTCTGCCCGCCGTTCTTGATGAGCTCCATCAGCCGGTCCTCGGCCAGCTCCTCCGCGCGCGGCTTGACCTTCTCCGTCTCCTCCTCGCGCACCAGCGCGATGGCGGCTTCGACGAGGTCGCGGATCATCGACTCGACGTCGCGGCCCACGTAGCCCACTTCCGTGAACTTGCTGGCCTCCACCTTGACGAAGGGGGCCTGGGACAGCTTCGCCAGACGGCGGGCGATCTCCGTCTTCCCCACGCCGGTGGGGCCGATCATGATGATGTTCTTCGGGTAGATTTCATCCCGCAGGTCGTCCGGCACCTGCTGACGGCGCCAGCGATTGCGCAGCGCGATGGCGACGGCGCGCTTGGCGTCGTTCTGCCCGACGATGTAACGGTCCAGCTCGCTGACGACCTCGCGAGGCGTGAAGGCGGACAACTTGCGCGATTCGGCCACGGGGCGGTCCTCTCAGAGCTCTTCGTAGGTGACGTTGGCGTTGGTGTAGACGCAGATGTCCGCGGCGATGGCCATGGCCTGCGTGCAGATGTCGCGGGCGGACAGCGGCGAGTGCGCCTGGAGGGCGCGCGCGGCGGCCAGGGCGTAGTGCCCCCCGCTGCCCACGGCGGCGATGCCGTGGTCCGGTTCGATGACGTCGCCGGCGCCGGACAGGATGAAGGTCTTCTCCTTGTCCGCGACGATGAGCAGCGCTTCCAGGCGGCGGAGGAAGCGGTCGGTGCGCCAGTCCTTGCCCAGCTCCACGCAGGCGCGGGCCAGGTTCTTCTGGTGCTCCTTGAGCTTGGCCTCGAAGCGCTCGAAGAGGGTGAAGGCGTCCGCGGTGCTGCCCGCGAAGCCGGCGAGCACCTGCCCCTCGCCAAGCTTGCGCACCTTGCGCGCCGTGTTCTTCATGATGGTCTTGTCGAGGCTGACCTGGCCGTCGCCCGCGATGACGACCTTCCCGTCGCGACGGACGCAGAGGATGGTGGTTCCGTGGAACATGACCAGGGGTTTAACAAGACCACCCGGCCCCTACCCACAAAAACCGCGCGGCTGTCCGCTCCCTCACCCTGCGCCAGGCGCTCAGGCTGCGGTGGCCTTCATCCAGCGGCCCACCAGCTTCACCAGGGCGGCCTTCTTCGCTTTCACCGTCTTCGCGTCCGGCAGCGTCACCACGCCCCGGTCCTTCGCCAGCCACTCCACCAGCCCGGAGTCGTCCTCGAAGGCGAAGTCCGTCGCGTCCTTCACCTTCGCGCCCCGGTGGAGGATGACCTGGAAGATGCCCTTGGGGGCCAGGCGGAACGTCACGCGGTCATCACCCGAGTGGACGAAGCTGGGGGCCTTCCACTTGATGCGCTCGGTGATGCTGGCGTCGGAGGCCAGGATGGCCGCGCGCACGGCTTCGATCTCCGCCTTCAGCGGGTGCTCGAGTTCCGCCATGAACTGTTCGACTTCGCCGCCGAGGTTCGCCATCTCCGGCCCGTTCCTTCCGCTGCGTCACGCGCGCGGGTGCGCGGAGTCGTAGACCTCCTGCAGCTGTTCGAAGGTCACGTGGGTGTACTTCTGCGTGGTGGACAGGCTCGCGTGGCCCAGCAGCTCCTGGATGCTGCGGATGTCCGCACCTCCGCCCAGCAGGTGCGTGGCGAACGAGTGGCGCATCGCGTGCGGGCTCACCTTGCGCGCCAGCGCCAGCTTGAGCACGTACGCGTCCAGGTGCCTCGCGATGCTCCGAGCCGTCAGCCGGCCGCCCTTGAAGTTGAGGAAGAGCGCATCCGGGTCCTGGCCCTCGCGCACCTCGGCCAGCAGCTCGCCGCGCCGCGCGAGGTATGCCTCCAGCGACTGGATGGCCTTGGCGTTGAGCGGCACCAGCCGCTCCTTGCTGCCCTTGCCCATCACCCGGACGATGCGGCTGCTGCGCTCCACGCCCAGCAGGTCCAGGCCGCACAGCTCGCTGATGCGCAGGCCGCCGCCGTAGAGCATCTCCAGGATGGCCTTGTCGCGAAGCCCCAGCACCGTCTTCACGTCCGGCATGTCGAGGATGGCGAACACCTCCTCCACCGGCAGCACCTTGGGCAGCGACTTCGGCAGCTTGGGGCTCTTCACCAGCTTCGCGGGGCTGGCGGACAACAGCTTCTGCCGCACCAGGTACTTGTAGAACGACTTGATGCTGGCCAGCCGCCGCGCGCGGCTCGAGGGCGCGTGGTCCACCGCGAGCGTGCCCAGGTAGCCGCGGATGGCCGCGTGCGAGCCCGCGAGCAGCGACAGCTTCATCCGCTCCACGAGGTAGCGCTCATAGTCCACCAGGTCGATGAGGTAGTTGCGCACCGTGTGAGGGGACGCGCCCTTCTCGCCTTCGAGGTGGTCCTTGAACTGCTCCAGCAGCGGGGACAGGGTCGACATGGTCGGGGAAGCCTAGGGGCCTCCCCGAGCCTCGCAAGATTCGCGTCGCTCCGCGAGCCCCGTCCTACTTCGCGGGCACCGGAACGGGGGTGACGGGCACCACGGGAATGGCCCCCGCCGGCAGCTCGGGCGGCACCAGCTTGGGCAGGAGCACGCGGCAGGCGTCCTCGGACAGCCAGTGGTACGTGCACAGCCACTCCGTGACGGGCACGCGCACCTGCCAGCCCAGCACGAAGAGGATGAGCAGCGTGAGCCCGATGCGAGCCCCCATCGACATGCTCTCGGTCTCGTCGTCGTCCTGCGTGTGGCGCAGCGCCCCGCGCACCAGGTCCGCGTGGTCCACGCGCGCCCCCTTGGGCAACTTCGGCTTGCGGGTGATGAGCGTCGCCACGCCGCGCGTGAGCATCAGCCGGTCGTTGAGCGCCCAGCCGGAGCCCTCCAGCAGCAGCGCCAGGTTGCGCCGGCGCAGCTTCAGCCACCCGAGCAGTCCCGCGGGCGCCATCACCACGATGGCCAGGATGGTCGCCGCGGTGATGACGTCCACCAGCGTGAGCGACTTCACCTGCGTGAGGATGAACGCCAGCGAGGAGCCCAGCGCCGCGAACGCGATGCCGCCCGCCGCGAGCACCCCCGCGAGGCCGCCTCCCGAGGGAGCCGCCGCGGGCGCAGCGGCCGCCGGGGCTGGAGCCGCCGGGGGTGGAGGCGCGGTCACCGTCTGCTTGTAGCCGGACTCCAACGATGAATCGAAGTCCTTCTCCCCGGACGCGGCCAGCCCCTCCACCTTGCTGGTGATGAACGCGCCGATGCGCATGAACGGCATGGTCATCGACTCCCAGAGCGACACGGGCTGCCGGATGACCTGCGTGACGATGGCGTCGCTCTCCTTGCCGTCCACGTCGTAGAACACGCCGCGCTTGCCCACGACGAGCTCCGTGCTGCGGCCCGCGGTGACGGGCACCGCCACCTCGTAGCCATCCGTCGCGTCGCGGGGCAGCACCTTCACGTAGAGGATGCAGGTGGTCCCC
Organism: Corallococcus sp. AB032C; assembly: GCF_003668935.1. Lineage (NCBI taxonomy): Bacteria > Pseudomonadati > Myxococcota > Myxococcia > Myxococcales > Myxococcaceae > Corallococcus > Corallococcus sp. AB032C. The sequence goes on from NZ_RAWP01000079.1 coordinate 38,376, forward strand.
TGCCCCGTCAGCGCCGCGTGCGCCGCGCGATCCGTCACCAGCACGGACAGCGTGTACTTGCGCCCCGCCAGGATGAGCGTGCCCCGCTCCATCAGCGCCCGCCGCTTGGGCAGGTACAGGTTGGGCATGCTGATGAAGTTGTTGGCGAACTGCAGCAGCCAGCGCTGGTACAGCACCAGCCGCTCCAGCTCCGCGATGACGTCCAGCGTGGGCTTGAGCGACAGGTCCTCGCGGCTCACCGACTCCAGCGCGTCCAGCTCCTCGTCCGACACCGTGCCCAGCGTGTCCGCCACCGCGTGCAGCGGGCTTGCCTCGCGCTTCGCCTGCCAGCCGAGGATGGCCTCCGCCTTCGCGGACAGCTCGCGCCAGGCCGTGTCCGTCAGCTTCACGCCGTCGCCCAAGAGAGGCGTCGCCACCTCCTGGTGGAAGGCCTCCAGCTTCTCGTAGCCGGCGCCGCGGTACAGCCGCGCCCACACCAGCACGCCGCTCGGGTCTGGCGGCGCGATGGGCAGCTCGTTCGCGGCCTTCCCCATGGCGCCCAGGTCACCGAGCGCGCCCTCCACCCGGTCCGCGCGCAGGCGCAGGCTGGCGGCGGCCTCCGGCTGCGCGGCCACCAACCGGCACTGCACGAAGTAGCCATCCAGCAGCGGCGCCACGTCATGCACGCGCTTGGCCTGCTCCAGGCTCGCCGTGCCCCAGGTGAACACGGCGTCCCGGCCGCCCAGGTGCGCGAGCAGGGCCGTGCGCTCGTCCCGGAAGCGCTTCACCAGGCCCACGTCCACGCCCGCCAGCCCCGCCCGGTTCGTCACCTGTGGGAAGGCCGCGATGATGGACTGGGCCAGGGGCCGCAGCCGCTCCGGCAGCGACACCGGCGCGATGAGGCCGTCGCCGTTCTTGCCCGCGTCGCGCAGCGCCTTGTCACTGGTGCGCAGCTGCTCCAGCGACAGGCGCGTGGTGTCCGGCGCGTTGAGCGTGCGCAGCACCAGCTCCGCCGCGCCCTTGAGGTTGGATGCCGTATCGGAGAGCGCCGAAAGCTCCAGCACGTCGCTGCCCGCGTCCGCGCCCTTGCGATCCGTCAGCCGCGCCGCCGTCCAGTCCACCGCGCCGCGCAGCTCCTCCACGCGGATGCGGCGGTTGCCGTCCGCGTCCATCAGCGTGAGGAAGCGTGGATCACACGCGATGCCCTCCATGGGGCACGCGAGCGCCGTCCACTGCGTCGCGGGGATCCTCACCGCCTCGGTGAGGGTGTTGAAATCGGGGATGTCGACCTGGAGCGAGCCGCCGTAGCGGCGATAGACGAGCTGTGCCATTCGGCGGGAGAAGACAGCACACCCCGTCCGGGTGTGCACGCCTCAACGTCCAGCCGCGCCCGGGAAGGAAGGCCCGGGCGGCCTCCCTGCCCTGGGTCACCCGCTACTGCGCGGTGGCGACGGCGCTGTACACGCCGGGGTTCTGCCCCTGGCCGATGATGTAGACGGCCCGCGCGTCATCCTTGCCCGCGAAGTACACGGGCACCTGCACGCCCTGGTCGAGCGTCTTCCGCGCCCCCGACTTCACGTCGTAGACCGCCACGTCGTAGGTGTCCGCGTCCATGCGCGCGTACGTCGCGAGCACGCGGGCACCGTCCTCGGAGATCTTGTAGCTGAAGATGCCCTGCATCCACGTCTTCGCCTCGGCCTGCTTCTCGTTCAGCTCCACGGCCTTGAAGTCGCACGCGCGGCCGTTGCGGATGCAGTTGGTGCGGAACACCACCGCGCTGTTGTTCGGCGCGAAGCCGTAGCCGAACACGCCCGGCTGTACCTTCTCCGCCTTCTCCTGGCCCAGCGCGTACAGCATCAGGTCCACGGAGAACACCGGCTTCACGAAGCGCGACAGGAACGCCACGTAGCGGCTGTCCGAGCCCCACACGAAGTTGGGCACCCGGTCCCCCACGCGCTTGGGCGCGCCGTCCGGCAGCGAAGCCACTCCCAGGGCGCCCGCGCGCGACGGCTGATCATACTTCTCCAGGAAGGCCACCGCCTTGGAGTCCGGCGCGAACGCCATCTCCTCCACCGCCTCGCCCACCTTGCGCCCCGCGCCTCCGGACGCCGGGCCCACGTGCAGGTCGCCCATCTGCTCCGGCTTGCCGTTCTCCGTGCGCGCCAGCCACTGGCCATCCGGCGAGAAGCCGAACGCCTTCGTCCCCGTGGCCAGCTTCGTGCCCTTCAGCGCGGGCACGTCCGCGAGGTACAGGTCATACATCCCGCGCACGGCCTCGCTGCGCACCTGGTAGGCCACGTGCTTGCCGTCGGAGGACACCTGGTAGTCGCCCACCTGATCCGCCAGCTTGCGCGGCGCTTCCGTGGAGCCCACCGTCACCGCCGCCAGCCCGCCCGCGGCCGACAGCCGGCGCTTGAAGAGCAGCGTCTTGCCGTCCGGGGTGAACTGCGCGGTGCTCACCTCGCCCGCCACGTCCTGGAACGGCCCCTGCGGCAGCTTGCCCAGCTTCAGCGTGCCCGCGTCCACGAAGGCCACGCTCACGCCGTCCGGGGACGGCAGCAGGTAGCTCACCGCCGTGCCCAGCTTCACCGGCTCAGAGGCCGCGTCCGTGAGCGACAGCACGTTCAACTCGCCGGACTGCGAGGCCGGGTTGTAGCCCGTCACGTACAGCAGGTGCTTCGAGTCCTGGGAGAACAGCAGGCTGCCCGGCACGTTCGTCACGCCGTCGCCCAGCGCGCGCGACTTCCCGCCCGCCGTCGGCACGACGTGCAGCGAGCCCACCAGCATCTGCGGCGGGATGCCGTCCAGCCGGGGCTTCTGCCCGTTGAGCAGGAACGTGGCGAACTGCCCGTCCGGAGACAGGCGCAGGTCCGCCGCGCGTCCCGCCGCGAGCAACTGCCCCTGCCCGCCCACCACCGCGGTGCCCTTCGCCGCGCTGCGGACCGTGTCCCCCTGCGCGGCGCTGCGCTGGGAGGGCGCGCTGTTGTCCTCGCCCTTCTTGCACCCCGACACCGCCAGCAGGGCCAGCAGGCCCACCATCCCGGTTCGCATCATGCGCTCGTCTGTCCTTCCGTCTGGGCGACAACGCCCGCGAGTGGCAGCCAGGCCGCCAGGTCCTGCTTCGCCCGCGCCGAGTAGGCCGCGCGCTTGTCCGCCTTCTTCATCCGCCCGGACAGCGGCGGGAACAGGCCGTAGATGACGTTGGTGGGTTGGTGCGGGTGATCCGGCGGGTGCGCTTCCCCGGTGAGGTGCCGGTACAGCGACCCCAGCGCCGTCGTGGCCGGGGGCGGCACGAACGCGGTGCCCGTCAGCCGCGCGTGCACCGCCAGCGCCACCATGTAGCCGCACGCCGCGCTCTCCACGTAGCCCTCCACGCCCGTCACCTGTCCCGCGAAGAACACCCGCCGCTCCGTCTTCAACGACAGGTCCTCCGCCAGCAGGCGGGGCGAGTCGATGAACGTGTTGCGGTGGATCTGCCCCATCCGCAGGAACTCCGCATTCTGGAGGCCCGGGATGCACGTGCTGAAGATGCGCTTCTGTTCACCCCAGGTCAGACGCGTCTGGAAGCCGACCATGTTCCACGCCGTGCCCGCCCGGTCCTCCATGCGCAGCTGCACCACCGCGTACGGGTCCGTCCCCGTGCGAGGGTCCCTCAAGCCCACGGGCTTCATGGGCCCGTAGGCCAGCGTTTCGTCGCCTCGCTCCGCCATCACCTCGATGGGCAGACACCCTTCGAAGTACTTCGGTTCCTCGAAGCTGTGCGGCACCACCTTCTGGCCCGCCTTCACCTCGTTCACGAAGCGGTAGTACTCGTCCTTCGTCATGGGGAGGTTGAGGTAGTCATCCCCGCCGCCCTTGCCGTAGCGGCTCTGGCGGAAGGCGATGTCCATGTCGATGGAGTCCCCCGACAGGATGGGCGCGATGGAGTCGTAGAAGTAGAGCTTCGTGCCCACGTGGCGCTCCAGGTCCACCGTGAGCGCCTCCGACGTCAGCGGCCCCGTGGCCACCACCACCACGCCGTCCTCCGGAAGCCTCTCCACCTCGCCGCCGACAATCTCCACGCCCGCTCCGGACACCAGCCGGGTGGTGATCTCCCGCGAGAAGCCCTCGCGCTCCACCGCCAGCGCGTCACCCGCGGGCACGCGGTGCAGGTCCGCGCTGGAGAGCACCAGCGAACCCAGCGCGCGCAGCTCCGCGTGCAGGAGGCCAATGGCGCTCTCCGGGTTGTCCGAGCGCAGCGAGTTGCTGCACACCAGCTCCGCGAGCGTGTCCGACTTGTGCGCCGGGGAGCGCTTGTGCGGCTTCATCTCGCGCAGCACCACCGGCACGCCACGCCGCGCCAGCTGATACGCGCACTCCGTCCCCGCCAGGCCGCCACCAATCACCGTCACCCGCTGCTGCTTCACGTCCGACATGCATGCCTCCGGAGCCCCCGCACCGGGGCCCCAAAGGGCCCTGTTAGCAGAGAGGCCACTCCCTTTCACGTCCGCCCGCCTGCCCCACGTCCCACCATGCGTGCGGAATGGGAGGTGAGGTTTCCCCACCTGGGATCCAACCCTAGGTTTCTCGCGGTCTTCGCTCGGGACGGGAAGCGTCCGAGCGAGCGCCCTACAACCGCGAATCTGGGATGGGAGTGACGCAGCCATGAGCCGAGCCAACGACTTGTTGAAGATCCGGGGCCTGTTGCAGGAGCGTCGCCGGACGACCGAGACCGCCCAGGCGGGGGCTCGCCGTGAGCTGACCGCCCTGAAGGATCAGGAGCGTGATCCCGAGTACGAGGAGCAGGCGCAAGCGGAGCTGGCGGACTACACGCTCTCCACGCTCATCGAAGCGCAGCGCCGGGAGATCATGCTCATCGACGCCGCGTTGAGCCGCATGGAGAACGACGTGTTCGGCGAGTGCGTGGACTGCGGCAACGAAATCTCGCTGGACCGGCTGGAGGCCATGCCCTTCGCCATCCGCTGTGAAGAGGACGCCGCCGTGCACGAGCAGGAGACGCGGGAGGCCGCGCGCCACGTGGGCAGCCTGTCTCTCTAGCGAAGCCGTCCAAGCGATCCCCCGTGCGTCCATCCCGCACGGGGGAGTCATGTGTCCGGCCGCTACTCCGCGTCGCGCTGGAGCACGATGAAGCGGTAGTTCCGCAGCTCGTTCACGCCCGCCGTGTAGAGCACCGTGAGCAGCAAGTCGTACGGGACCATCTTGTCCGCGATGACCGACAGCTCGTGCGTGAAGGGCGCCGCCGGGTTGCGCTCCTCGATGTACTTGAGCTTCTGCACTTCCTTCTTCAGCTGCGCGTCCAACCCGAGCACCAGGCGCTCGCCCTGGAGCTGGTTCGCCGGGATGCGGCCGTTCTCCAGCCGCACCACCTCTTTGTCCCCCACCATGATGTTCTTGGGCGTGATGGTGATGGCCACCGTGTCCTTGGGCGTGGCGCGCGTGGAGGACACCGGCGGCCGCACGTCTTCCGACGCGGTGATGGCCGCGGAGGACGACGCGAAGGACTTCAGGAGGAACACCAGGATGATGGTCATCATGTCCATCATCGCGGTGATGTTGAGTTCCTTCACCTCGCTGGCGGCCTCGCGCTCCTTGCGCTTCTTGCGCGCGAGGGCCCGGCGGTAGCGCATGCGCGCGAGCTGGTCGGCTTCTTCGGCGGACGGGGGCGCGTTCTCGGACATGACTAGAGGACGCCCAGGGTGACGTCGGGGAAGAGCAGCTTGCGCTCCGCGACGGTGCCCGTCGTCTCACGCAGGGCGTCCATCGTCTGGATCAGCGCGTCGTAGGGGATGTCCGGATCCGCCGCGACGATGACCTTCGTCTCCTGCGGGAAGGCGGCCTTGAGCTTCACCATCCGCGCGTTCAACGCGGCGAAGTCGTGCGTGCCATCCGCGCGCAGCGGCACCGAAGGCGCCCCACCCTCCGCCGGCGCGGCGTCCGGGCTATCGCCTCGGATGAAGAGGCCCTTCTGGGAGATGAGCACGGACAGGTTCAGCTTGGGCGCGTCCGCGTCCCCTCCCGCCCCCGCGGTGGCGCCGTAGCTGGGCGCGTTCACGTTGAGCGCGCCAAAGGCGGTGAGGCCCGTGATCGACAGCAGCATGAAGATGATGAGGTTCATGAGGATGTCGAGGTACGGGACGATGTTCAGCTCGCCCGCCTCCTCCTCTTCCCTCGGCTTCAGCTTTCGGCGCGAGTAGTGGAACGCCATGGCGTGTCCGGTGCCTTTCGGCGGCTCAAGACGCGGCGCGGACGTCGGAGTCCGAAGGGATGACTTCCAGCGAGCCCCGGCGCGACAGGAGGTTCTCCAGCTTCAGCGCGTTGAGCTCCACCAGCTCCACCATGTTCTTGGAGTAGTTGCTGAAGAACAGGTGCGACACGATGCAGAGCACCGCGATGGAGAGGCCGAAGCCCGTGTTGTACATGGCCTCCGAGATGCCGTTGGAGAGCAGCGCCTGCTTCTGCTCCGCCGGCACGTTGCCCAGCGCGCGGAAGGTGCCGATGAGGCCCACGATGGTGCCGACCAGGCCCACCAGCGTCGCGATGTTCGCGAGCGACCACAGCCACTGCACCCGGCGCGACACGTGCGGCGTGTACTCCGCCAGCGCCTCCTCCACCGCCTTGGCCACTTCCAGCTCACCCCGGTTCGCGTTGATGAGCCCCGCGCGGATGACGCGGGCCAGGGGCGAGCGCGGCGCCATGCCGCAGAACTTCACCGCGCGGTCCAGGTTGCCGCTGCGGACCATCTTGTGGACCTGCTCGATGAACGCCGTCGCGTTGAGGCGGTAGCGGAAGAGCAGCGTCACCGCGCGCTCACCAATCACGGCCAGCGAGGCGGCCAGCCAGAACAGGTTCACGAACATGAACGGGCCGCCGGCCTTGAACGCGCCGACGATGAAGTCCCCCAGACCTCCCGAAGAGGCATGGCCCGCCGCGGCGGGAGCGGCCTCGGCCACCACCACACGCAGCAACTCATTCATGGAGGGAATCATCGCGGACCGCGTCCTTTCGCTGCCCCCGCGCGCACTCCTGCCGCGAAACGGGCAGGAGGCATGCTGGTGGGCCGGGAGCAATCCGGACTTCTAGGACTTCGCCTGCGAAGGTGTCAAGCCAGGGGGCAGAGCCTACCCCCCTGGAATGACTGGGCTTTTGCGCTCAGGCTTCCACGGTGGGCGTGGGAGCAGGCGCTCCTTCCGCGGAAGCCCCCGGAATGGATGGCTCCACCACCTCGCGGCGGTAGTCGCATTCCTTGTTCGGGCAGGCGATGTAGGCGCCGTCCCGCTTGGAGAACTTCTGCAGCAGGTAGGGCGACGCGCACTGCGGGCAGGCTTCCGCCAGCGGCCGGTCCCACGCGGCGAACTTGCACTCCGGATACCGGTTGCAGCCGAAGAAGATCTTCCCGCGGCCGCTGCGGCGCTCGGTGAGGTAACCCACCTTGCACTCCGGGCAGTTGACGCCAATGGAGATGGGCTTGGACGTCTTGCAGTCCGGGTAGCCCGAGCACGCCATGAAGCGCCCGAACCGGCCGCGCTTGATCACCATGGGCTTGCCGCACTTCTCGCACTTCTCGTCCGTGGTCTCCTCCTCCACGATGACGATCTTGCCCTCGGCGTCCCGCTTGAAGTCCTTGGTGTTCTTGCAGTCGGGGTAGTTCGAGCAGGCGAGGAAGTGGCCCATCTTCCCGAACTTGATGACGAACGGGTTGCCGCACTTCTCGCAGGCGATGTCGGTCTTGATCTCCTCGCGCTTGACGTCGCGCATCTCCGCTTCGGCCTTCTCCAGCGTCTCCTTGAAGGGGCCGTAGAAGTCGCGCAGCACCGTCTTCCAGGACGCGCCGCCGTCGGAGATCTGGTCCAGCTTCTCCTCCATGCTGGCCGTGAACGACACGTCCAGCTCATGGGGGAAGTGCTTCACCAGGAGCTCGTTGGTCATCTGGCCCAGGTCCGTGGGACGGAAGCGGCTCTCCAGCTTCTCCACGTACTTCTTGTCCTGGATGTTGGAGAGGATGGCCGCGTACGTCGACGGACGCCCGATGCCGCGCTCCTCCAGCTCCTTCACCAGCGTCGCTTCGCTGAAGCGCGGAGGCGGCTGGGTGAAGTGCTGTTCGTTGAGCAGCTTGTCCAGCGAGAGGACCTCGCCCTCGTTGAGCGGGGGCAGCTCGCCCACCACGTCCTCGGCGCCCTCTTCACCGGCGGCCTTGGCCTTGTCGCGCTCGGACTCCTCTTCCGGCGTGAGGCCAGCGCCGTACACGCCCAGGTAGCCGGGGAACTTCAGCGTGCTGCCGGACGCGCGGAAGGTGGTGCGGCCCGCGGTGATGTCCGCGGCCGTCTGATCGTACACGGCGGGCTTCATCTGGCACGCGACGAAGCGGTTCCAGATGAGCTCGTAGAGCCGGAACATGTCCAGCTCGTCCATGGCGTCGAAGAAGGGACGCACGCGCTCGGGCGGGTACTCCAGGGACGTGGGCCGGATGGCCTCGTGCGCGTCCTGGGCGCTCTTGCGGCTCTTGTAGACCATGGGCTCCGGCGGCAGGTAGTCCGCGCCGTACTTCTGGCCAATGAACTCGCGCACCTGCGTCACGGCGTCGTCGGACAGACGCGTGGAGTCCGTACGCATGTACGTGATGAGCGCCGTCTGGCCCTCCTCACCCAGCGGCACGCCTTCGTACAGCTTCTGCGCCAGCGTCATCGTCTTCTTGGCGGTGAAGTGCAGCCGGTTCGCCGCCTCCTGCTGGAGCTTGGAGGTGATGAAGGGCGCGGGCGCGTTGCGGCGCCGCTCCTTGCGGTCCACCTTCGCCACGGTGAAGGACGCGTCCTTCAGCTCCGCGACGAGCCCGTCCGTGGTGGCGCGGTCCTTGAGTTCCACCTTCTTGCCGTCCACGCGGGACAGCTTCGCCTTGAAGGGCGGCGGCCCCTGCGGGCCCTGCACCAGCGCGTCCAGCGTCCAGTACTCCTCGGGCTGGAAGGCCTTGATCTCCGCCTCGCGCTCCACAATCAGGCGCACCGCCACGGACTGCACGCGGCCGGCGGACAGGCCCCGGCGGATCTTCTTCCAGAGCAGCGGCGAGATTTGATAGCCGACGAGCCGGTCCAGGATGCGGCGCGTCTGCTGCGAGTCGTAGTTGTCCTGGTTGAGCTGGCGCGGCTGCGCGATGGCGTCCTGCACGGCGCGCTTGGTGATCTCGTTGAAGGTCACCCGCAGGGAGTCCGGGTGGCCCAGCTCCTCCTTGATGTGCCAGGCAATGGCCTCGCCCTCGCGGTCGGGGTCCGTCGCCAGGAAGACGCGGTCCACCGTCTTGGCCATCTTCTTCAGCTCGTTGAGGACCTTCTCCTTGCCCTTGATGACCGTGTACTCGGGCTTGAAGTCGTCCTCCACGTCGACGCCAATCTTGCTCTTGGGCAGGTCCTTCACGTGCCCCACGGACGCCTTCACCGTGTAGCCGGAGCCCAGGTACTTCTTGATGGTCTTGGCCTTGGCGGGCGACTCCACCACCACCAGGTAGTGCGGGCCCTTGCCACGGCGCTCGGGCACTTCCTCTTCGGCGTCCGCGTCCACGGTGGGGAGCTCTTCGGCGTCGGCGTCCGCGCCACGGCGGCGGGCCGCCGGCTTCTTCTTGGCGGTGACCTTCTTCGCCGCCGTCTTCTTCTTGGCAGCCTTCTTGGCCGCCGGCTTCTTCGCAGCCGCCTTCTTGGGCGTCTCCTCCGCCGCCGCCGCCTCCGTCTGCGCCGCCTGTGTCTTCTTCCGCGTGGCCATGGCTCTCCTACCTCGAACTGCCTCTAGACCTTCTCGTACCGTTTACCCGGGTGCTGGACCACCAGCCCCGACAATTCCAACTCCACCAGGGCGCTCGTGAGCGCCGCGGGCGACAGCGGGCTTGCGGCGAGCACCTCGTCGAACGAACGGGGAGCCCGGTCCAACAACCCATAGGCCCCGCGCGCTTCCGCCGACAGCGCCTCCCACCACCCACTGTCCCGCCCCGCAGGCACCGCGCGGACCGGGTGAACGCCCACCACCGCACAAATCGATTCCGCGGACGTACATGCGCGGGCCAGCCCGTCCGCCAGCAGGGCGTTGCAGCCCGCCGCGGCCGGCTGCCAGACGTCCCCGGGCAGCGCGAACACCGGCCGGCCCTGCACCCGCGCCGCCTCCGCCGTGTACAGCGCCCCGGAACCCTCCCCCGCCCGCATCACCAGCACCGCGTCCGACGCGCCAGCGATGAGCCGGTTGCGCCGGGGGAAGGTCGTCGTGCTCGCTCGGACCCCCGGCGGCAGCTCGCTGAAGTACACCCCTCCCCGCTCGAGGAAGTGGGGCAGCATCCGGGCCTGGGCGGAGTCCAACGCGTCCAGCGCGGAGCCCAGGAAGGCCCACGTCTCCGCGCCCACGTCCAGCGCGCCCCAGTGGCAGGCCCGGTCCACGCC